>NZ_JBFULV010000055.1:0-46407 GCF_054049715.1 Rhizobacter sp. P5_C2
GCCCGTGTCTGCGCCGCCGCCTTCTCCGCCTGCCATCGCCAGGCCGCCGGTGGCAGCAGCGCCGGCGCAGGTTCGCCCCGCGGTGCGCCCCGAGGTTCGCGACAACGAGCCGCCGCCCTGGCTCGACGTGCCCTTCGATGACGAGCCCGCCGGTTCGTCGGCCCCGATGCCCGAGCCCGATGACGAGCCGCGTGCGCGCAGCGCTGGGGCACCGTCCGCGCCGGTTCCGGTGCCGATGGCCGCGACCCCGGTGCCGAGCGTCGATCGCACGCCGCTCGGCGACCGCTGGAACGACATCTTCATGCAGATGGTGCAGGCCAATGCCATCGGCGCGCTGGTGCGCGAGCTCGCGCTGCAAGGCCAGTGCATCGCCGTCGACGAGCAGGGCGCCGAGCAGGTCTGGCGCCTGCGCGTCGAGCGCGAGACGCTGCGCGCCGACGTGCAGCGCAACAAGCTGCAGGCGGCGCTGGCCACGCAGCTCGGGCGCCCGGTGCGGCTCGAGGTCGAGCCCGGCGTGCCCACCGATTCACCGGCCTTGCGCGCTGCCGCCGAGCGCGCGCGTCGCCAGGCCGAGGCCGAACAGATCATCCACAACGACCCGCTGGTGCAGGCCCTGATGCAGCAGTTCAAGACGGCGCGCATCGTGCCCGGCTCGGTCAAACCCCACTGAAACACGAGGACCCCACACCATGATGAAGAACCAACTCGCCGGCCTGATGAAGCAGGCCCAGGCGATGCAGGACAACCTGAAGAAGGCGCAGGAAGAACTCGCCCACATCGAGGTCGAAGGCCAGTCCGGCGCCGGCCTCGTGAAGGTCACGATGACCTGCAAGCACGACGTGAAGCGCGTCGTGATCGACCCGAGCCTGCTGGCCGACGACAAGGACATGCTCGAAGACCTGGTCGCCGCTGCCTTCAACGACGGCATCCGCCGCGCCGAAGAGGTGTCGGCCGAGAAGATGGGCAAGCTGACCGCCGGCATGCCGCTGCCCCCGGGCATGAAGTTCCCGTTCTGATCCGTGGCCGAGCCTGCACTGGATGGATTGATCGAAGCGCTGCGCCGCCTGCCCGGCGTCGGGCAGAAATCCGCGCAGCGCATGGCCTTCCACCTGCTGCAGCATGACCGCGATGGCGCGGCGCGCATCGCCGCGTCGCTGCAGAAGGCGATGGCCGACGTGCGCCACTGCGAACGCTGCCACACCTTCACCGAAGGTGCGATCTGCAGCACTTGCGCCGACGAGCGGCGCGATGCGCGGCTGCTGTGCGTCGTCGAGACGCCGGCCGACCAGGCGGCGCTCGAGCGCACCGGCAGCTACAAGGGGCTGTACTTCGTGCTGATGGGGCGATTGAGCCCGCTCGATGGTGTCGGCGCGCACGACATCGGCCTCGCGCAGCTGATCGAGCGCGCCACCGACGGTTCGGTCGAGGAGGTGATCGTCGCGACCAACTTCACCGCCGAAGGCGAGGCCACCGCGCACGTGATCGGCGAGACGCTCAAATCACGCGGGCTGCGCGTCACGCGCCTGGCGCGCGGCGTGCCGATCGGCAGCGAACTCGAATACGTCGACCTGGGCACCATCGCCCATGCGTTGAGCGATCGGCGCTAGGAACGGGGCAGGGGTCTCAGCGCTTCGCGACCCGCGTGGTCCGCTTGGCGGCCGGCCGATGCGCCTTCGACGCCGTGCGCACCGACTTGCGCGCCGTCGCCTTGCTCGCGACGAACACATACACCGTCTGCCCCGGCTTGAAGTTCGCGCCGACCGTCGTCTTGTTCCACAGTGCCACCTGCGCCGCGCTCACGCGGTAGCGCTGCGCGACCGTGGCCACGCTCTCGCGCTTGCCGGCCTTCAGCGCCATGCGGCGCAGCGCCGGCGATTCGGACACCAGCGACATCATCGCGTTGTCCGCCAGGTGCTCCGACACATCGGTCTGGCGGCTCTCGGCGCGCGGCACCAGCAGCGTCGACCCGGCCCGCACCAGCATGCGCGGCGGGATGTTGTTGACCTCGCGCAGCTGCGCCTCGGTCATGCCCACCTGCTTGGCCGCATCGGCCGGGCGCAGCGTGCGCGGCGCGACCCAGGCCGTCCAGGTGGCCAGCGGGCCGCGGTGCTCGCCGATGCTGCGCACGAACTGGGCCGCGTTGTCGTAGGGCAGCAGCAGCTGCGGCGTGCCGGCCGCCAGGATCACCGGCCGGTTCATCTGCGGGTTCAGTGTCTGGAACTCGTCGTGCGACACACCGGCCAGCCGCACCGCCAGCGCCACGTCGATGTCGCGCTCGATCGGCACGCTGAGGAAGTACGGGTGGTTGTCGAGCGACGGCAGCGCCAGCAGGTAGGTCTCCGGGTGCAGCACGATGTTCTTCACCGCCTGCAGCTTCGGCACGTAGTACGCCGTCTCGTTCGGCATCTTCAGGCTGAGGTAGTCGGTCGGCTTGCCGGCGCGCCGGTTGCGCGCGATGGCGCGCTGCACGTTGCCTTCGCCCCAGTTGTAGGCGGCGAGCGCCAGGTGCCAGTCGCCGAACATGTCGTGCAGCCGGGCCAGGTAGTCGAGCGCGGCGCGCGTCGAGTCGAGCACCGAGCGGCGGTCGTCGCGGAACACGTTCTGCTTCAACGAGAAGGTGCTGCCGGTGGCCGGCATGAACTGCCACATGCCCGAGGCCTTGGCCGACGACACCGCCTGCGGGTTGAACGCGCTCTCGACGAAGGGCAGCAGCGCGAGTTCGGTCGGCATGCCGCGGCGTTCGACCTCCTCGACGATGTGGAACAGGTAGCGGCTGCCGCGCTCGGTCATGCGCTGCACGTAGTCGGGCCGCGAGGCATACCAGCGCTCGGCGGTGCGCACCTGGTCGGTGTCGAGGTCGGGCATCGCGTAGCCGTGGCGCAGCCGCGCCCACAGGTCGATGGTCGCGGTGGGCGCGTTGAGGTCGACCTTCTCTTCGGGGCGCAGCGGATCGATCGGCGGCGCGACGGCCGGGCCTTCGGCGACCGTGCTGCCGTCGACTCCCGAGGCGGCCGACGCGGGGGCGCTGGCCGCCGCCGACACCTCGGGTGCGGAGGCCGCGGAGGCTGCGCCCGCGATGCCGCCCTCGGTGGGGGTGGTCGTGGCACACGCGGCCAGCAGCGCCAGCATGGCGAACAGGCCCAGGCCGCAGCCTCGTCGCAGGATCAGGGGCAGCGTCAAGCTCAGGTCGGTCATCAGAAGTTGTTTTTCCAGTGGCGCAGCGCAGCCAGCACGTCGACTTCGTCGTCGGGCCGGGCGCCGTGGGTGGCGGCGGCAGTGGCCACCTCGGATTGTGCACAGCGCATGAAGGGATTGATGCGGCGCTCTTGCGCGATCGAGCTCGGCAGCGTCGCGCGGCCGTCGGCGCGCAGCGCTTCGCAGCGGGCGGTGTAGTCGAGCAGGTCGCGGTTGTGGGGCTCGACGGCGCGGGCGAACTTCAGGTTCGACAGCGTGTACTCGTGCGCGCAGCACACCCGCGTGTCGCCGGGCAGCGCGGCCAGGCGCGACAGCGAGTGGAGCATCTGCGCCGGCGTGCCTTCGAAGAGCCGGCCGCAGCCGCCGGAGAAGAGGGTGTCGCCGCAGAAGAGGATCGGCGCGTCGCCATCGCTCGCTGCACTGAAGTACGCGATGTGGCCGGCGGTGTGTCCCGGCACGTCGATCACCTCGAAACGCTGGCCCAGCCACTCGGCGATATCGCCATCGTTCAGCGGTGTGAAGGGGTTCGGGATCTTCTCGCGCGCCGGTCCGTAGACGGGGCCTTGCAGGCGGGGCCGCAGCGCATCGACGCCGCCGACATGGTCGCCATGGTGATGGGTCACTAGAATCGCCGACAGCCTCAGGCCATGTGCGTCCAGCGCTTGCTCCACCGGTGCCGATTCACCCGGATCGACGACGAGAGCCTGCCGGCCATCGTGAAGCATCCAGATGTAGTTATCGGCGAAGGCTGGCAGGGCAAGCAGTTTCATGACACAAGTCGGCGGGATTATAGGTTTGGCCCAGTGGCTGGAGACCCCCCCGGGGCGCTACCTGCTGGCCTGGGAACAGGCCCAACTCGATCGAAACGTGGCCGATGTGTTCGGATTTCACGCTTTGCAGCTCGGCATGACCGAGCTCGAGGGCCTGCGTGCCAACCGCATGCCCCACCGTTGGGTGGCCCTCGACGCGCAGGGTGTGGAGGCGCGAAGGCCGGTGGTGGAGGGCGATCCGGCCGCAGAAGTTCCCGCCGATGTGGCTGTGGATGTTTCCGTCGCTGTCTCCGGCGATGTGCCTGGCGGCCGCGTGGCGGTGGTGCTGCGCTGCGATTTCGATGCGCTGCCCTTCGATTCGCAAAGCCTCGACCTGGTCGTGCTGCCGCACACGCTCGAGCTTGCGCGCGATCCGCACCTGGCCCTCGGCGAGGTCGAGCGCGTGCTGCGGCCCGAAGGGCGCGTCGTGATCCTCGGCTTCAACCCGACCAGCCTGTGGGGCCTGCGCCAGCGGCTCGGCCGCTTGCTGCGCTACATCGGCTTTTCGCGCCAGAAGCCGCTTTTCCTGCCCAGCGACGGCGAGTTCCTCGGCTATTGGCGGCTGCGCGACTGGCTGCGGCTGCTCAGCTTCGAGGTGCAGGGCGGGCGCTTCGGCTGTTATCGTCCGCCCCTCAAGACCGATGCGTGGCTGGCGCGCTATGCCTGGACCGAACGCATCGGCGAACGCTGGTGGCCGGTGCTGGGCAGCGTGTACCTGCTGGTGGCGGTGAAGCGCGTGCGCGGCATGCGGCTGGTCGGCCTGATCCGCCAGCAGCGCACCGCGGGCCAGCGCGCGGCCACGGTGGCCAGCCACCGCGCCCACCAGCGTGCAGATTCTTCTTCCGAGACCCCATGACCGAAGCACTTCCCGAACCGCCGCAGATCAAGCGCCCGCAGGTCCTCATCTACACCGACGGCGCCTGCAAGGGCAACCCCGGCAAGGGCGGCTGGGGCGCGTGGCTGCGCACCGGCGAGCACGAGAAAGAGATGTTCGGCGGCGAGCGCCTGACCACCAACAACCGGATGGAGCTCACCGCGGTGATCGAGGCGCTCGCGTCGTTGAAGCGCACCTGCGACGTGATCCTCTACACCGACAGCGAGTACGTGCGCAAAGGCATCACCGAGTGGATCCACGGCTGGAAGACGCGCGGCTGGAAGACGGCCGACAAGAAGCCGGTGAAGAACGCCGAGCTGTGGCAGCGGCTCGACGGGTTGCGCAACCTGCACCACGTCGACTGGCGCTGGGTGAAGGGGCACGCGGGCGATCCGGGGAACGAGCGTGCGGACCAGTTGGCGAACAAGGGCGTCGAGAGCGTTCGCTAGGTCAAACCAAACCGTCGAACGGCAGGATCTCGACCACGCTGCCGGCCGCCACATCGCCCTGCGCATGTGGCAACACCACCAGCCCGTTCGCCTCGCTCATGCTGCGCAACACGCCCGAGCCCTGCGCGCCGGTGATCGCGACCTGCCACGCTCCATCGGCCGCGCGCGACACGATCCCGCGCTGGTACTCGGTGCGCCCCGGCCGCTTGCGGATCAGCGTCGTGCAGCGCGCCTGCAGCATCGGCAGCGGCGCACCCACAGCCCCCGACATCGCGAGCAGCGCATCGCGCACGAAGGTGTAGAACGCGACCATCACCGCGACCGGGTTGCCCGGCAGCCCGAACAGCACCGCCTCGCGGCCGTTGCTCGCGATGCGGCCCACCGCCATCGGCCGCCCCGGCCGCATCGCGATGCGCCAGAACAGCACCTCGCCGAGACGCGCCATCACCGCGCGCGTGTGGTCGGCCTCGCCGACGCTGACGCCGCCCGAGGTGATCACCACGTCGGCGTTCTCGACCGCATGCCGCAGCGCGGCTTCGAGCGCGGCGGGTTCGTCGCGCACGACCCCCAGGTCGAGCACCTCGACGCCGAGCCGCTGCAGCATGCCCCACAGTGTGTAGCGGTTGCTGTCGTAGACGCAGCCTTCGTCGAGCGTCTCGCCGACCGAGCGCAGCTCGTCGCCGGTGGAAAAGAAAGCCACGCGCGGGCGGCGCCACACCGGCAGTTCGCCGCGGCCGAGCGAGGCGACGAGCCCGAGATCGGCCGGCCGCAGCGCGCGGCCGGCGTGCAGCGCGATGCTGCCGCGCGCCAGGTCTTCGCCGGCTCGTCGCCGGTTCGCACCGGTCTTCACGGCACCGGCCGGCAGGGTGATGCGGTCGCCGTCGACGGTCACGAATTCTTGCGGCACGACGGTGTCGAGCCCGGCCGGCATCACCGCGCCGGTCATGATGCGCACGCACTGGCCCGCGGCGATCGCCTGCCCGATCACCTGGCCTGCGAGTTCGGTCGCGGCCACCGTGAGCGTGATGGCGCCGGCGGCGCGCAGCTCGCTGCCGCGGAACGCATAGCCGTCCATCGCCGCGTTGTCTTGCGGCGGCACCGCGATCGTCGAGACGATGTCCTGCGCCAGCACGCGGCCCAGGCTCGCGCGCAGCGACAGGTGCTCGACCGCCTGCACGCGCGGCAGCATGCGCGCGATGAAGGCGCGCGCCACGTCCACCGGCAGGTCGTCGGCGTCGTAGCCGTGCAGCCCGAGGGCCAGGTCGTTCAATGCGGGCATGGGAGCGGGTGTCAGCAGGGAACCGACAGGGTCAGCGACATCAGGTCCTTGTCATGGTAGACGCCGTCGAGCTTGATCGCGTGCTTCAGCGTGCCGTAACGAACGAAGCCCGCGCCCTCGTAGAGCCGCACCGCGCGCCGGTTGGTCGACGTGACCGACAGCGTCAGCAGCTCGATGCCGTCTGCCGCTTGCGCCTGCTCGATGCAGGCGGCCAGCAAGGCCCGCCCGATGCCGCGGCCCGCCGCCTGCGCCTGCACCATCATCCCGACGATGTGGCCGATGTGGCGGACCTTGGCGCGGTTCTCGCGCTCGCAGGTGAGGGCGCCCAGCAGCTCGCCGTCGTCCCAGGCGCCGAGCGTGAACTGGCCGCCGCCGACGTGGCCCAGCCCGAGCCGGGGCAGGTAGACCTCGGCCGGCTTGCGCGATTCGGTGTGCGCGTCGGAGGTGAAGGCGTCGGGGAAGGCGTGCAGCATGCCGTCGCGCAAGGCCTTGTAGGCCGGCAGGTCGGCCACGCCCAGCGCGCGGATCACGAGCAGGTCGGGGGCGGCGCGGCGCGCGGAGTCGGCCGCGTTCATCGCGTCGGGGCTCATCCGCCGATGTAATGCATCTCGACGCGGCGCTCGGCCGGTGCGGACGACGGCTGCGCAACGGCCTCGCTGCGCAGTTCGGAATAGCGGTCGGCGCGGCGGTTCCAGACGCCGCCGATCGCCGCCGAGATCTCGGCATCGCTGCGGCCTTCGCGCAGCAGCGCGCGCAGGTCGTGGCCGCGGTTCGCGAACAGGCAGAGGTAGAGCTTGCCTTCGGTGGAAAGCCGCGCGCGGTTGCAGTCGTGGCAGAAGGCCTGCGTGACGCTCGAGATCACGCCGACCTCGCCGCCGCCGTCGGCATAGCGCCAGCGCTGTGCGGTCTCGCCCAGCTGCTGCGCGCCGATCGGCAGCAGCGGAAACTCGGCGCCGAGGCGCGCGACCACCTCGGCCGACGGCAGCACCTCGTCCATGCGCCAGCCGTTGGTGGCGCCGACATCCATGTACTCGATGAAGCGCAGCACCACGCCGGTGTGGCGGAAGTGCCGCGCCATCGCGACGATCTGGTCGTCGTTGGTGCCGCGCTTGACCACCATGTTGACCTTGATCGGGCCGAGCCCGACGCGCTGCGCCGCGTCGATGCCGGCCAGCACGTCGGCGACCGGGAAGTCGGCGTCGTTCATGCGGCGGAACACCGCGTCGTCGAGCGCGTCGAGGCTCACGGTGATGCGCTGCAGGCCGGCATCCTTCAGCGCCTGCGCCTTCCTCGCGAGTACCGAGCCGTTGGTGGTCAGCGTGAGATCGAGCGGCGCGCCGTCAACGGTGCGCAGCGTGGCCAGCATCCCGACCAGGCGCTCCAGGTTCTTGCGCAGCAGCGGCTCGCCGCCGGTCAGGCGGATCTTGCGCACGCCGTGCGCGACGAACACGTCGGCCAGGCGCGCGATCTCCTCGAAGCTCAGCAGCGAGCTGTGCGGCAGGAACTCGTAGTGCTTGTCGAAGACTTCCTTCGGCATGCAGTAGCTGCAGCGGAAGTTGCAGCGGTCGGTCACCGAGATGCGCAGGTCGCGCAGCGGCCGGCCGAGCGTGTCGGCCAGCAGGCCGGTGGGGGCCGTCGAATGCTGGGGCACCACCGGCACGCTGGAGGCGTAGCGGTGGTCTGCCAGCGGGATCACTTTGTCGACCATGGGCGGATTGTGCCCGGCCGGTATTTGTCGGATGGGCGTGGGGCGATTCGGCCGCTCAGGCCTTGACGGCGTGGGCGGACTTCACAGCCGGTTTGCGGCGTGTCTTGTGGCTGGCCTTGCGCGTCGCCGGCGGGCTGCTCGGCTTCAGCACCTCGGGCAGCGGCTCGGCGGCCGCGGTCGCTTCGAGCGCCGGCGCATCATCGGCCTGCTCGGCACGGCGGGCGCCGGTGAAGCGCTTGGCCCAGTAGGAGAAGCGCATGTCCTCGACCCGCACTTCGCCGCCCGGCTTGGGCGCGTGGATGAACTTGCCTTCGCCGATGTAGATGCCGACGTGCGAGAAGGTGCGGCGCAGCGTGTTGAAGAACACCAGGTCGCCGGGCTTCAGGTCGTCGCGCTTGACGGCGTGCAGGCCCTTGGCGCGCGCCTGCTCGTCGGCACGGCGCGGCAGCACGAGGCCCAGGCTGCTCTCGAAGATGTGGCGGGTGAAGCCGCTGCAGTCGAAGCCGGAATCGGCATCGTTGCCGCCGCGCCGGTAAGGTACGCCGAGGAAGTTCATCGCGGTCAGCACCATGTCGGACGCCTTCTGGCGGACGTGCTGGGTGAAGCTCTCGGGGGCGACTGCGGCCGGCATTGCAGCAGGGGAAGATGCCGGCTCGGCGGGCGGCGCCGCGGCCGGGGTGGCGGCCGCGCCACCCGGTGCAATCAGGCCCTTGTCGCTCAGCAGGTTGATGATCTGGTCGGTGTCGGCCCAGGCGCTGCCGCAGGCGAAGGCCAACGCCACCACGGAGCTGCGCACGAAAAGAGGGACGGCCAACCGAAACATGCCGCGCAGCATAAAAGAGTCACCGGCCACCGTCAACGGCAAAAGTCCTTTGAAAACCGGCACTTAGCACGTTCTTTTCAGGCTTTTCCTGGGTTGTTGCGGGGGTGTTTCTGTGGTGTAACAGAGGGTATGGACTCCTACCGAGACTTTCATGCACGCTCGCTGGCCGACCGCGACGGCTTCTGGTCGGAACAGGCGGCGCTGATCGAGTGGGAGCGGCCGTTCGACCAGGTCTGCGACGCCAGCCACCCGCCGTTCGCGCGCTGGTTCGTCGGCGGGCGGACCAACCTGTGCCACAACGCGGTCGACCGGCACCTGGCTGCGCGCGCCGACCAGGACGCGCTGATCCACGTTTCCAGCGAGACCGGCGACGAGCGGCGCTACAGCTTCCGCGAGCTGCATGCCGAGGTGCAGCGCATGGCGGCCATCCTGCTGGCGCTGGGTGTGAAGCAGGGCGACCGCGTGCTGGTCTACCTGCCGATGATTCCGGAGGCGGCGTTCGCGATGCTCGCCTGTGCCCGCATCGGCGCGATCCATTCGGTGGTGTTCGGTGGTTTTGCGAGTGCGAGCCTGGCCAGCCGGATCGACGATGCGCAGCCGGTGCTGATCGTCAGCGCCGATGCCGGCAGCCGCGGCGGCAAGGTCGTCGCCTACAAGCCGCTGCTCGACGAGGCGATGCGGCTGGCCGATCACCCCACGCCGCGCACGCTGATGATCGACCGCGGGCTCGCGCCGATGCAACTCGATGCGCAGCGCGATGCGTCGTACGAGACGCTGCGGGCGGCGCACTTCGATGCTGTCGTGCCCTGCACCTGGGTCGAGTCCACGCAGCCGAGCTACACGCTCTATACCAGCGGCACCACCGGCCGGCCGAAGGGCGTGCAGCGCGACACCGGCGGGTATGCGGTGGCACTGGCCGCGAGCATGAAGCACATCTTCCAGGGGCGGGCCGGCGAGACCTTCTTCTGCACCAGCGACATCGGCTGGGTGGTCGGCCACAGCTACATCGTCTACGGGCCGCTGATCGCCGGAATGGCGACGCTGATGTACGAGGGGCTGCCGATCCGGCCCGATGCGGCGGTGTGGTGGAGCCTGGTCGAGAAGTACCGCGTCAGCGTGATGTTCAGTTCGCCGACCGCGGTGCGGGTGCTGAAGAAGCACGACGTCGCGCTGCTGAAGCGGCACGACCTGTCGAGCCTGCGCGCGCTGTTCCTGGCCGGCGAGCCGCTGGACGAGCCGACCGCGCGCTGGATCGCCGAGGGCATCGGCAAGCCGGTGATCGACAACTACTGGCAGACGGAGACCGGCTGGCCGATCCTGACGATCGCCAATGGCGTGGAGCCGGCAGCAGGCAAGTTCGGCAGCCCCGGCGTCGCGATGTACGGCTATGACGTGAAGCTGGTCGACGAGCTGAGCGGCGAGGAACTGACCAAGCCGAACCAGAAAGGCGTGCTGGTGATCGAGGGGCCGCTGCCGCCCGGTTGCATGCAGACGGTGTGGCGCGACGATGCGCGCTTCGTCGACACCTACTGGAAGACGATCCCCGGGCGCATGGTCTACAGCACCTTCGACTGGGGCGTGCGCGACGAGGACGGCTACTACTTCATCCTCGGGCGCACCGACGACGTGATCAACGTCGCCGGCCACCGGCTCGGCACGCGCGAGATCGAGGAGAGCATCAGCAGCCACCCGGCGGTGGCCGAGGTGGCGGTGGTGGGCGTGGCCGACGCGCTGAAGGGCCAGGCCGCGATGGCCTTCGTCGTGCTGCGCGATGCGGGCCAGGCGGGCGACGAGGGCGCGCGGCTGCGGCTGGAGGGGGAGGTGATGAAGACGGTCGAGCAAGGGCTCGGCGCGATCGCGCGGCCGTCGCGCGTGCACTTCGTCAATGCGCTGCCGAAGACGCGCTCCGGCAAGCTGCTGCGCCGCGCGATCCAGGCCGTGTGCGAGCACCGCGACCCGGGCGACCTCACCACCATCGAGGATCCGACCGCGTTGCAGCAGATCCGCGACCGAGTGTCCGCCGGTTAGAGCACCTCGGAGGCGAAATCGGCCAGGCGCGAACGCTCGCCACGCGCCAAGGTGACATGCCCCGAATGCGGCCAGCCCTTGAAGCGGTCGACCGCGAACGTCAGCCCCGAACTGCCCTCGGTCAGGTACGGCGTGTCGATCTGCGCCAGGTTGCCCAGGCACACGATCTTCGTGCCCGGCCCGGCGCGCGTGATCAGTGTCTTCATCTGCTTGGGCGTCAGGTTCTGCGCCTCGTCGATGATCACGAACTTGTTCAGGAAGGTGCGCCCGCGCATGAAGTTCAGGCTCTTGATCTTGATCTTGCTGCGCACCAGGTCGTTGGTGGCCGCGCGGCCCCATTCGCCGGCGGCACCATCGGTCTTGGACAGCACCTCGAGGTTGTCGTCGAGCGCGCCCATCCACGGCGACATCTTCTCTTCCTCGGTGCCCGGCAGGAAGCCGATGTCTTCACCGACCGGCACCGTCACGCGGGTCACGATGATCTCGGTGTAGCGGCGGTCGTCCATCACCTGCGACAGCCCGGCCGCCAGCGTCATCAGCGTCTTGCCGGTGCCGGCGGTGCCGGTCAGCGTGATGAAGTCGCAGTCCGGATCCATCAGCAGGTTCAGCGCGAAGTTCTGTTCGCGGTTGCGCGCGGTGACGCCCCACACCGCGTTCTTCTGGTGGGTGTACTCGCGCAGCGTGCGCAGCACCGCGGTCTTGCCGGTGATCTCGGTGACCTTGGCGTACAGCGGGGCCGCGCCCGGGGCCTCGAGGTAGACGAACTGGTTGACGAGCAGCGCCGGCACCATCGGCCCGCTGATGCGGTAGTAGGTGAGGCCGCCCTGGTTCCAGCTCTCCATGGTCTTGCCATGGCGATCCCAGAAATCAGCCGGCAGCGCGAGCACGCCGGTGTAGAGCAGGTCGCCGTCGTCCAGCGTCTTGTCGTTGGTGTAGTCCTCGGCCGCCAGGCCCAGCGCACGCGCCTTGATGCGCATGTTGATGTCCTTCGACACCAGCACCACCTCGCGGCCTTGCTGCTGGTCGCGCAGCGCCTGCACGACGCCCAGGATCTGGTTGTCGGCCTTGCCCTGCGGCAGCCCTTGCGGCAGCGTCACGTTGACCAGCGTGGTCTGGAAGAACAGCTTGCCGCCGGCCTCGCGGTGGCCGGTGGTCGCCAGCGGCAGGCCGTCGGCCATGTCGCGCCCGGGCTGGTCGGACAGGCCGCCGGCCAGTGCGTCGAGGTCGCGGCTCACCTGGCGCGCATTGCGGGCGACTTCGGACATGCCTTTCTTGTGATCGTCGAGTTCCTCGAGCGTGATCATCGGCAGGTAGACGTCGTGTTCCTCGAAGCGGAACAGGCAGGTCGGGTCGTGCATCAACACGTTGGTGTCGAGCACGAACAGCTTCGCCGGGCCGCTGCCGCGCGGCTTGCGCAGCTTCGGCTCGGGGGCAGGGCGGCGTGCCGCCGTGGTGGCCGGGCTCGCGGCCGAAGGCGCCGTCACCGGCGCGATGGCCTTGGCGGTGACCACCGGTGCGGCTTCGCGCGGTGCATCGAACAGGTCGAGCACCGCCGGCGAGGCGGGTTCCTCGCTGCGTTTGTTCTGCGTGCGTTTGCCGGGCTTGGGGGCGGCCTGTGATTCGAAGTCGGCGGGGGTCAGGAGGGCGGCGCGTTTGGCAGGCGGCTTGGGCAGTGGCATGGGTGTGTGTCAGGTAAAAACAAAAAAGCCGCGCGGTTGCCCGAGCGGCTTGATGATGACTGGCTGTCTGAATTCACAACTCACAGGCATGGCCCATTATGCACATCCACGATGACACCTCAACAAAACTCCCGCCATCGTGGATTTGGTGATTCGAGCGCCGTGATCCGTGTGAAGCGGATCAGCCCTTCTTCAGGCCCTTGACGGCCTTCAGCACTTCGTCGACGTGGCCGGCGACCTTGAGGCCGCGCCATTCGACCCGCAGCACGCCTTCACCGTCGATCAGGAAGGTGCTGCGCTCGATGCCCTTGACCTTCTTGCCGTACATGATCTTGTTCTTGACGACGCCGAACATGTGGCAGAGCTTTTCTTCGGTATCGGCGATCAGCTCGAACGGCAGCTCGAGGTTCTGCTTGAACTTGTCGTGCGAACTCATGTTGTCGCGCGAGACGCCAAAAACCACCGCGCCGGCCTTGACGAAATCCTTGTGCCGATCGCGAAACTGCATGGCCTCGGTGGTACAACCGGGCGTGTTGTCCTTCGGGTAGAAGTAAAGAACGACGATCTGCCCCGCGAAGGCGGCGGGCGTGAACTTCACGCCCCCGGTTGCGAGCGCTTCAAATTCCGGGAGGGGTTTGTTGAGGGCTGGCGTCATGAAGAATTCTGGGGAGTTGCGCCGCGGGAGGCGTAGCCGTTGATTATAAGGCCATGGCCATTGCGCCCCGGCATCCCCTCAGCCCCCCAACAGCAGGCCGACCACCGCACGGCGTCCTTCGGACACCAGCACGTTGTAGGTGCGGCAGGCCGCCGCAGTGTCCATCGTCTCGATGCCGATGCGCTTGTCGATCAACGGGCGCAGCAGCGCGGGTGACGGGAACCGGATGCGATCCCCGCTGCCGAAGATCACCAGTTCGGGCGACAGCGCCGCGATCGCGGCGAAGTGCTCGGCCGTGAGGTCCTCGAAGCGCTCGACATTCCACGCCACCACCTCGCCCTGCCAGGGCACGACGATGCTGCTGCGATGCACGACGCCGTTGATCGAGACGGCCCCGGGGATCAGGCCGGAGACGGCGTTGACGCCTTCGATGCGATCGGGTTGGAGTTTCATCCGGAAATTCTCTTCTATCTGGCCCACTTTTGAAGATGGCGTTATCTGGAAATTGGATGGCACGACTGCGACCCGAGCGTTACGAACTGGACGTTCAGGGACACATCCAAAACGCGAGCGCATGGCAACGACACAAGCAGAACAGGCATTGAGAGAGATGGGGGCGGCGTGCCGTCGCTTCAACAGGTTGATCGGCGATTTGCATGCGCGCATCGACGATGATCGAACTCGGGCTGGAAACGACTTCAAGCGGCACACCAGCATCCGCTTGACGACCGGGGCGGCGGGCGCCGACTTCCCGAGCGTGCTGGCGGGATTGCTGGACCTGTCGGGCGTCACCTGGCCGGGTCAGGTCACGCGAGCCCTGGGCACGCTGTGGACTGGCCTGGTCTGTGCTGCCCGAGTCCGCTACCTGCTTGCCTGGGAGAAGCCGGAAGACACGCCGCGGCCGGGCGGCGCGGGTTCGCTGGCGGCGAAGCGCTTGCGGAGATCGATGAGCAGCCTGTCCGGCATCAGCCTCGACGACAAGCCGATGACGCCGCGCGAGAGGCCCATCAAGCAAAAGCTCGAAGCATGGACGCCCCGCAAGCCACCCGAGTCGCACGAGTCCTCTTCGTCGACATCGCGCGGATCCCCGGCGTCTTCTTCCGACGACAACCCGTCTTGACCGTCCGCCGCGATGCCTGTGCGAAAATTTCCCTCCCGCCACCGTGGCGTGCCGAGCACCGCATCGCATGGCACCCGCGACCCCGACCCGGAGCCCCCGTTGAAACCCATCGCCAAGTCCAGCAAGCTTGCCAGCGTCTGCTACGACATCCGCGGGCCCGTGCTCGAGAAGGCCCGGCAGATGGAGGAAGAGGGCCAGAAGATCATCAAGCTGAACATCGGCAACCTCGCGGTGTTCGGCCTCGAGCCGCCGGACGAGATCGTGCAGGACATGATCCGCAACCTGCCGCATTCGGCCGGCTACACCGATTCGAAGGGGCTGTTCGCCCCGCGCAAGGCGGTCGTCCACTACTCGCAAGAGAAGAACATCGCCGGCGTCACCGTCGACGACGTCTACCTCGGCAACGGCGCTTCCGAGCTGATCGCGATGAGCATGAACGCGCTGCTCAACGACCGCGACGAGGTGCTGGTGCCGGCCCCCGACTACCCGCTGTGGACCGCCTCGGTGGCCCTCTCGGGCGGCACCGCGGTGCACTACGTCTGCGACGAGCAGAGCGACTGGTTCCCCGACATCGCCGACATCAAGGCGAAGATCACACCGAACACCAAGGCGATCGTCGTGATCAACCCGAACAACCCGACCGGCGCGTTGTACCCCGACAGCCTGCTGCTCGAGATCGTCGAGCTCGCGCGCCAGCACGAGCTGATCATCTTCGCCGACGAGATCTACGACAAGACGCTGTACGACGGCAACACCCACACCAGCATCGCGTCGCTCGCGACCGACGTGCTGTTCGTCACCTTCAACGGCCTCAGCAAGAACTACCGCTCCTGCGGCTACCGCGCCGGCTGGATGGTCGTCTCGGGCGAGAAGCGCCATGCGCGCGACTACATCGAGGGGCTGAACATGCTCGCGTCGATGCGCCTGTGCTCGAACACGCCCGGCCAGCTCGCGATCCAGACTGCCCTCGGCGGCTACCAGAGCATCAAGGACCTGGTCGCCCCGGGCGGGCGGCTGTGCCGCCAGCGCGACCTCGCACACCAGCTGCTGACGCAGATCCCCGGCGTCAGCTGCGTGAAGCCGAAGGCCGCGCTGTACATGTTCCCGCGCCTGGACCCCAAGCTGTACCCGATCGCCGACGACCAGCAGTTCGCCTATGACCTGCTCGCCGACGAGAAGGTGCTGATCGTGCAGGGCACCGGCTTCAACTGGCTGCAGCCCGATCACTTCCGGCTGGTCTTCCTGCCGAACTCCGACGATCTCTCCGACGCGATCGGCCGCATCGCGCGCTTCCTCGACCACTATCGCAAGCGTCATTCGCACTGAAATGACCCCCCCGAAGCGCCTTCGGCGCCTCCCCCCGGGGGGCGCCGCCAGCGGCCCGGCGAAGCCGGTTCCGCGGCGGCCGCTTGGCTGTACCGTTTTGATATTTCCCAACCGGCCCGCTTCGGGCGCTCTCGCACCATGAAACCCATCCAAGTCGGTCTGCTCGGCCTCGGTACCGTCGGCAGCGGCACGTTCAACGTGCTGCAGCGCAATCAGGAGGAAATTCGGCGTCGCGCCGGCCGCAGCATTCAGATCACGATGGTGGCGGCGCGCAATGTCGAACGTGCGAAGGGCATCGTCGGCGATGCGGCGAAGGTGGTGGCCGATGCGCGCGAGGTGATCGCGAACCCGGCGATCGACATCGTCGTCGAGCTGATCGGCGGCTACGACATCGCCCGCACGCTGGTGATGGAAGCCATCGCCGCCGGCAAGCACGTGGTCACCGCCAACAAGGCGCTGCTCGCGGTGCACGGCACCGAGATCTTCGCGGCCGCGCATGCCAAGGGCGTGATGGTGGCCTTCGAGGCCGCGGTGGCCGGCGGCATCCCGATCATCAAGCAGCTGCGCGAGGGCCTGTCGGCCAACCGCATCGAATGGATCGCCGGCATCATCAACGGCACCACCAACTTCATCCTGTCGGAGATGCGGGCCAAGGGCCTCGATTTCGACGCGGTCCTGAAAGAAGCGCAGCGCCTGGGCTATGCCGAGGCCGACCCGACCTTCGACATCGAGGGCGTCGATGCCGCGCACAAGCTGACCATCATGAGCGCGATCGCGTTCGGCACGCCGGTGCAGTTCGAGCGCGCCCACATCGAGGGCATCACGAAGCTGCAGGCCGCCGACATCACCTATGCCGAGCAGCTCGGCTACCGCATCAAGCTGCTGGGCATCACGAAGCGGCGCGACGACCTCGGCCGCAACGCCGGCATCGAGCTGCGCGTGCACCCGACGCTGGTGCCCACCAAGCGGCTGATCGCCAATGTCGAGGGCGCGATGAACGCCGTCGTCGTGCACGGCGATGCGGTCGGCACGACGCTGTCGTACGGCAAGGGCGCTGGGTCCGAACCGACCGCGTCGGCCGTGGTCGCCGACCTGGTCGACATCACCCGGCTGCACACCGCCGACCCCGACCACCGCGTGCCGCACCTGGCCTTCCAGCCGAACCAGCTCACCGACACGCCGATCCTCGGCATGGACCAGGTCGTCACGTCGTTCTACCTGCGCCTGCAGGTGGCCGACCAGGCCGGCGTGCTGGCGCGCATCACCGGCATCCTGGCCGAGCACGAGATCTCGATCGACGCGCTGCTGCAGCGCGAGTCCGCCGAGGGCGAGGCCCACACCGACGTGATCATCCTGACCCACGACACCGTCGAGGGCGAGATGAACAAGGCGCTGGCGCAGATGCAGGCGCTGCCCACCGTGCTGGCGCCGATCGTGCGCATCCGCAAGGAAGAGCTGTCGTGAAATACATCAGCACACGCGGTGATCTCACCGAACGCGGCTTCAGCGACATCCTGCTCGAAGGCCTCGCGCCCGACGGCGGGCTCTACCTGCCCACGCAGTACCCGCAGGTCGATGCCGCGACGCTCGCGCGCTGGCGCGAGCTGCCGTACCACGAGCTCGCGTTCGAGATCCTGTCGCTCTACATCGACGACATCCCGGCCGCCGACCTGCGCCGCCTGACCGCCAAGACCTACACGCACGCGGTGTTCAACAGCGTCGAGATCGCCCCGATCACTGCGCTGCGGCCCGGCCTGTACCTGCAGGGCCTGTCGAACGGCCCGACGCTCGCGTTCAAGGACATGGCGATGCAGCTGCTCGGCAACCTGTTCGAGTACGAACTGGGCCGCCGCGGCGAGACGCTGAACATCCTCGGCGCGACCTCGGGCGACACCGGCAGCGCGGCCGAGCACGCGATGCGCGGCAAGCAGGGCATCAACGTCTTCATGCTGAGCCCGCACGGCCGCATGAGCCCGTTCCAGCAGGCGCAGATGTTCAGCCTGCAAGACGCCAACATCCACAACATCGCGATCGAAGGCGTGTTCGACGACTGCCAGGACATCGTCAAAGCGGTCTCCAACGACCTGGCCTTCAAGCGCGCGAACCGCATCGGCACCGTCAACTCGATCAACTGGGCGCGGCTGCTGGCGCAGGTGGTGTACTACTTCGCCGGCTGGCTGCAGGCCACGCGCGATGGTGCGAAGGAAGTCAGCTTCGCGGTGCCGTCGGGCAACTTCGGCAACATCTGCGCCGGCCACGTCGCGCGCAGCATGGGCCTGCCGATCAAGCAGCTGGTGCTGGCCACGAATGAGAACCGCGTGCTCGACGAGTTCTTCCGCAGCGGCACCTACCGCGTGCGCGCCGGCAGCGAGACCTTCGAGACCTCGAGCCCGTCGATGGACATTTCGAAGGCGTCGAACTTCGAGCGCTTCGTGTTCGACCTGCTGGGCCGCGACGGCGAGCGCACCCGCGCGCTGTTCAAGACCGAGATCGAGCAGCACGGCCGCTTCTCGATCACGCCGGACGAGTTCGCGCGCATCGCCGGCTACGGCTTCGTGTCGGGGCACAGCACGCATGCCGACCGGCTCGCGACGATCCGCCTCGCGTACGAACGCTTCGGCGCGATGATCGACACCCACACCGCCGACGGGCTGAAGGTCGCGCTCGAGCACCTCGACCCGGCGGTGCCGATGATCGTGCTCGAGACCGCGCTGCCGGCCAAGTTCGCCGACACCATCATCGAGGCGCTGAACCGGCAACCGGCCAGGCCGCACCTGCTGCAGGGCATCGAAGACCTGCCGAAGCGCTTCGTCGTGATGCCGGTCGATGCGTCGGCGGTCAAGCACTACATCACCGCGCACCCGTGAAAGTCATCGGCTTCAGCGGCTACTCGGGCTCCGGCAAGACGACGCTGGTCGAGCAGCTGATCCCGCTGCTGCGCGCGGCCGGCCACCGGGTGTCGGTGGTCAAGCATGCGCACCACGATTTCGACATCGACCAGCCCGGCAAGGATTCGTACCGCCACCGCCAGGCCGGCGCCTTCGAGATCGTGATCGCGTCGGACCGGCGCCTTGCCAAGATCCGCGAGTACGAGCAACTGACCGAGCCGACGGTGCACCAGTTGATTGCCGAGCTGGTCGAGTGCGACTGGGTGCTGGTCGAGGGCTTCAAGCATGCCGACCTGCCGAAGATCGAGGTCTGGCGCGCGGCCACCGGCAAGCAGGCGAACTACCCGACCGATCCCTTCATCGTCGCGATCGCGACCGACAGCGCCGATCAGCTGCCCGAGCCCACGTCGCGCCCGCTGCTCGACCTGAATGACCCTGCGGCAGCGGCCGCCTTCCTGCTGGCCGATGCTTCGCGCTATGACTACCAGCCTCCCGCCATCCCCTGACCGCTCGCCGTCTGCGGCTCGGTCACCGCTGCTGTCGCTCGACGACGCCCTGGCGCGCCTGCTGGCCGCGGTGCAGCCGCTGCCGGCCGACCAGGCCGAGACGCTGTCGACCTTCGACGCCCTCGGCCGCGTGCTGGCCGCCGACGTGCACTCGCGGCTCGACGTGCCGCCGCTCGACAACACCGCGATGGACGGCTACGCGCTGCGCAGCGCCGACGTGCCGAGCGCCGGCACGCTGCTGCCGGTGAGCCAGCGCATCCCGGCCGGTAGCGTGCCGCACGAGCTGCAGCCCGGCACCGCGGCGCGCATCTTCACCGGCGCGCCGATCCCGCCCGGCGCCGATGCGGTCGTGATGCAGGAGCAGTGCGAGGCACTCGACGGCCAGGTGCGGATCAACGAGGTGCCGGGGGCAGGGCAGTGGGTGCGCCGCCGCGGCGAGGATGTGCAAGAAGGCAGCACCGTGCTGACCCACGGCCAGCGGCTGACCCCGCAGGCGCTCGGCATGGCCGCGTCGGTCGGCGCAGCCACGCTGTCGGTGATGCGCCGGCCGCGCGTCGCGCTGTTCTCCACCGGCGACGAGCTGGTGATGCCGGGCGAGCCGCTGCGTCCTGGCGCGATCTACAACTCCAACCGCTACACGCTGCGGGCATTGATCCAGGCGCTGGGCGGCGAGGTGACCGACCTCGGCATCGTGCCCGACCGGCTCGACGCGACGCGCGATGCGCTGATGCGGGCCGCGCAAGGACACGACCTGATCGTCACCAGCGGCGGCGTGTCGGTCGGCGAAGAAGACCACCTGCGCCCTGCCGTGCAGGCCGAAGGGCGGCTCGACCTGTGGCAGATCGCGCTGAAGCCGGGCAAGCCGCTGGCGTTCGGCAGCGTGCGGCGCGGCGACTTCACCGAGGCCTGGTTCATGGGGCTGCCGGGCAACCCGGTGTCGAGCTTCATCACCTTTTTGCTGGCGGTACGCCCGGTGCTGCTGCGGCTGCAAGGCGCCGCGGCCGAGATGCCGAACGGGCTGCCGATGCGGGCCGATTTCGCGTGGCCGAAGCCGGACAAGCGCCGCGAGTTCCTGCGGGTGCGCCGCACGCCGGAAGGCGGGCTGGCGCTGTTCCCGAACCAGGGATCGGGCGTGCTGAGCTCGGCGGTCTGGGGTGACGGTCTCGTCGACAACCCGCCCGGCCAGACCATTGCGGCCGGCGACACGGTGCGCTACATCCCCTTCTCGGAGCTGTTGGCATGAAGCTGCGGATCCGCTATTTCGCATCGCTGCGCGAGGCGCTGGGCAGCGGCGAGACGCTGGAGCTGCAAGACGGTGTCAACGTGGCCGCGGCGCGCGATGCGCTGATCGCCCGCGACGAGCGCCATGCAACGGCACTGGCGCGAACCAAGGCCCTGCGCTGCGCGCTCGACCAGGCGCTGTGCGACGAGGCCGCGCCCTTGCACGACGACGCCGAACTCGCCTTCTTCCCGCCCGTCACCGGAGGCTGACATGAGCCGCACGCGCGTTTCGATCCAGACCGACGACTTCGACCTCGGCGCCGAGGTGGCTGGCCTGCGTGCGGGCGACGGCGGCGTCGGCGCGGTGGTGGCATTCGTCGGCACGGTGCGCGACCGCAGCGAGGGCGCCGACGTCAGCCGCATGGAGCTGGAGCACTACCCGGGCATGACCGAGAAGGCGATCGACGCGATGATCGACGCGGCGACGGCCCGCTTCGACATCCGCGCCGCGCGCGTGATCCACCGCGTCGGCGTGCTCGATGCGCAGGACCAGATCGTGCTGGTGGCCGTCACGTCGGCCCACCGCGGGTCCGCCTTCGAAGCCTGCGAGTTCCTGATGGACTACCTGAAGACGCAAGCCCCGTTCTGGAAGAAGGAGCACACGCCGCAAGGCGCGCGCTGGGTCGATGCCCGCAGCCACGATGATGCCGCGCTGCAGCGCTGGGGCATCACCAGCGGGAACCTCGCACCATGACGGCCGGCATCACATGGCTGCAGGTGCTGGCGGTCGCGACCGGGGCCGTCTTCGGCGCGCTGCTGCGCTGGTGGGCCGGGCTGTGGCTGAACGCGCAATGGGCGGGCTTCCCGCTCGGCACGCTGCTGGTCAACTGCGCCGGCGGGCTGCTGATCGGCATCGCGCTGTACTGGTTCCAGCGCAGCCCGAACGAACTGCTGCGGCTGCTGGCGGTGACCGGCTTCCTCGGCGGGCTGACGACCTTCTCGTCGTTCTCCGGCGAATCGCTCGCGCTGATCCAGCGCAACGAATGGACGCTGGCCGTCGGTCACACTCTGGCCCACGTGCTGGGGTCGCTGGCCTGTGCCGGTGTCGGATACAAGCTTGCGAGGGTTGTTCTGGCTTAGCTTGAAATCCGGGACGATCCCCCTCAAATCCGGTGCAATCGGAGGATTCGTCCCATGCGACTCGACAAGCTCACCACCAAGTTCCAGGAAGCGCTCGGCGAGGCCCAGAGCCTCGCGCTGAACCGCGACAACCCCTACATCGAGCCAGCACACTTGCTGGCCGCGATGCTGGCCCAGGCTGACGGCCCCAAGGCCTTGCTCGAGCGCGCCGGCGTCAATTCGGCCAAGCTGCAATCGGCGCTCGACACCGAACTGCGCAAGTTCCCGCAGGTGCAGGGCGGCGAGCAGGTGCAAGCCAGCCGCGAACTCGGCGCGCTGTTGCAGGCCTCTGAAAAAGAAGCCACCAAGCGCGGCGACC
Source organism: Rhizobacter sp. P5_C2 (assembly GCF_054049715.1). Taxonomy (NCBI): domain Bacteria; kingdom Pseudomonadati; phylum Pseudomonadota; class Betaproteobacteria; order Burkholderiales; family Sphaerotilaceae; genus Rhizobacter; species Rhizobacter sp. P5_C2. Next base: position 22,059 of record NZ_JBFULV010000055.1, read on the forward strand.
AGTTCATCGCGAGCGAGATGTTCCTGCTCGCCGCGACCGATGCCAAGTCGGCGATCGGCCCGCTCGTGAAAGAGCACGGCCTGACCCGCAAGGCGCTCGAGGCCGCGATCGACGCGGTGCGCGGCGGCCAGAAGGTCGACAACGCCGATGCCGAAGGCCAGCGCGAAGCCCTCAAGAAGTACACCATCGACCTGACCGAGCGCGCCCGCCGCGGCAAGCTCGACCCGGTGATCGGCCGCGACGACGAGATCCGCCGCGCGATCCAGGTGCTGCAGCGCCGCACCAAGAACAACCCGGTGCTGATCGGCGAGCCGGGCGTCGGCAAGACGGCGATCGTCGAGGGCCTCGCACAGCGCATCGTCGCCGGCGAGGTGCCCGATTCGCTGAAGAGCAAGCGGGTGCTGGTGCTCGACATGGCCTTGCTGCTGGCCGGCGCCAAGTTCCGCGGCGAATTCGAGGAACGGCTGAAGTCAGTGCTGAAGGAAGTCGCGCAGGACGAGGGCCAGACCATCGTCTTCATCGACGAGATCCACACGATGGTGGGCGCCGGCAAGGCCGAGGGCGCGATCGACGCCGGCAACATGCTGAAGCCGGCGCTGGCGCGCGGCGAGCTGCATTGCATCGGCGCGACCACGCTGGACGAATACCGCAAGTACATCGAGAAAGATGCCGCGCTGGAGCGCCGCTTCCAGAAGATCCTGGTCGGCGAGCCGACGGTCGAGGCCACGATCGCGATCCTGCGCGGGCTGCAGGAGAAGTACGAGGTGCACCACGGCGTCGAGATCACCGACCCGGCGATCGTCGCCGCGGCCGAGTTGAGCCACCGCTACATCACCGACCGCTTCCTGCCCGACAAGGCGATCGACCTGATCGACGAGGCCGCGGCGAAGGTCAAGATCGAGATCGACTCCAAGCCGGAGGTGATGGACAAGCTCGACCGCCGGCTGATCCAGCTGCAGATCGAGCGTGAGGCCGTCAAGCGCGAGAAGGACGAAGCCTCGCAGAAGCGCCTGGGCCTGATCGAGGAAGAGATCGTGCGCCTGCAGCGCGAGGCCGCCGACCTGGAAGAGATCTGGAAGGCCGAGAAGGCTGCCGCCCAGGGCTCGGCGCATGTGAAGGAAGAGATCGACCGCATCCGCTTCCAGATCGAGGAGTTCAAGCGCAAGGGCGATTTCAACAAGGTGGCCGAGCTGCAGTACGGGAAGCTCCCGGAGCTGGAGAAGGCGCTGAAGGACGCGCAGGCCACCGAGGTCAGGAAGGGCGCCGATGCGAGCCGCCCGCAGCTGCTGCGCACGATGGTCGGTGCCGAGGAGATCGCCGAGGTGGTCGCGCGCGCGACCGGCATCCCGGTGTCGAAGCTGATGCAGGGCGAGCGCGAGAAGCTGCTGCAGATGGAAGGCAAGCTGCATGAGCGCGTGGTCGGCCAGGACGAAGCCATCACCGCGGTGGCCGATGCGATCCGCCGCTCGCGCGCGGGCCTGTCCGATCCGAACCGCCCGACCGGCTCGTTCCTGTTCCTCGGGCCCACCGGTGTCGGCAAGACCGAGCTGTGCAAGGCGCTGGCCGGCTTCCTGTTCGACAGCGAGGATCACCTGATCCGCATGGACATGAGCGAGTTCATGGAGAAGCATTCGGTGAGCCGGCTGATCGGCGCGCCGCCCGGCTACGTCGGCTACGACGAGGGCGGCTACCTGACCGAGGCGGTGCGCCGCAAGCCGTACAGCGTGCTGCTGCTCGACGAGGTCGAGAAGGCGCACCCGGATGTCTTCAACGTGCTGCTGCAGGTGCTCGACGATGGCCGGCTGACCGACGGGCAGGGCCGCACGGTGGACTTCAAGAACACGGTGATCGTGATGACCTCGAACCTGGGCTCGCACCAGATCATGCAGATGGTGGGGCAGGACCCCGAGGCCATCCGCGCGGCGGTGTGGGAAGAGGTGAAGCAGCATTTCCGCCCGGAATTCCTGAACCGCATCGACGAGACGGTGGTGTTCCATGCGCTGGACGCGAAGAACATCGAGGCGATTGCGCGCATCCAGCTGAAGACGCTTGAGCAGCGGCTCGACAAGCTCGAGATGAAGCTCGACGTGTCAGCGGCCGCGCTGGCGGCGCTGGCGAAGGTCGGCTTCGATCCGGTGTTCGGTGCACGGCCGCTGAAGCGGGCGATCCAGCAGAAGATCGAGAACCCGGTCTCGAAGCTGATCCTCGAGGGCAGGTTCGGGCCGAAGGACGTGATCCCGGTGGATGTGAACGGGACCGAGTTCAGCTTCTCACGCGTCGTGCATTGATCAGTCGAGCAGGTTGTCCATCCGGACGACCTGCAGCCGCACCAGCGTCAGGTTCGCGTGCGTCTTGTCGAGCACCGCATGCAGCGCCAGTCCCGGATGGTTCGGCACCGCGCGCAGCAGCAGGTGGTGCGCTCCCAGCGTGATCGCGGCCTCGGGCACCGCGTGGCCGAGACCCATCGTGCGGGCGGTGGCCGTCATCGCGCCGAGCAGTGCCGCCCCATGGTGGGCCAGGATGTCGGGTGAGGGCCGCGCGCCGGCATGCACCAGGTCGCGGCCGCTGGCGATGTCGAACACGCAGCAGCTGACCATGCCGGTCAGCTCGATCAACTGGTTCACGTAGCGCTGCAGCGGCGAATCGGGCTGCGTCGGCGCCACCGGCCGGGTCGGCGGCATCGGCCGCATCGCGGTCGACGAGGGTGCGAACATCGCCTGCTGTGGCGTCGGCGGCATCGCCGCGTACGAGGTCGGGTAGGCCACCGCGGGCGGCGTGGCCAGCGGCAATGTCGGGGTGGGTGCCGCCAGCGCAGCCGGCACCGACGGCGAGAACGACCCGCTGGGCCGCGGCGCCATCGGCGGCATCGCGTTCAGGCCGGGCGGCGGCGCCGGTGTGCCGGCCGGCCGCGCGCCGACACCTTGCTCGCGCAGCTTGTTCCAGGTTCCGCTGATGAAGCCCCAGGCATCGGCCGGCCGCGTCACCTGCGGCGTGGTGCGCACGTTCACGCCGGTGCCGCGGGCCATGTCGGTGGCGAAGCTCGTCAGCGTGGCGGTGGTCGCCGTCAGCGGCAGCAGCAGCATGTGCCGGTTGAACCACGGGCCGGTGACCATGGCCTCGTGCAGCGGCTTCAGCGTCGATTCGAGCAGATGAGCCGGCAGCGCGCCGAGCATCAGCACCGCGAGTTGGCTGTAGCCCATCAGCACGCGCGCGAGCGCCTGGCGCGACACGGTGTCGGCATCGGCCTGCGTGGTGTACAGCCGCAGCAGGTTGCCGTCGGCCCCGGGGAAATCGACGAACTCGAGCGTCGCGAGCGGCGTGCCGTAGCCCTGGCGGCGGATCACGAGCTTCTGCAGCGTGCGGTTGCTGGCGGTGGCCACGCCGGCCAGCAGCTTGCGCGACGACACGGTGCCGACGTCGTGCAGCGCGATGTAGTCGGGTTGCAGCAGCTCGAACTGCTGCTGCATCGCCTCGGCCGGGTCGCACGAGACGAACAGCTCGCGCTGGTCGGCGCTGACCTGGCGGCCGATGTCGCGCTGCCCGTCGGCCGCGTCGTCGTCCGCCTCGGCGAGGAGTTCGGTGGCCACCTGGGTCTGGGCCCGTGTCGCCTGCCAGCCGTCTTCGACGCCTCCACCCTGGGGATCGGTACCGGTGGAAGAAGGGGGGATGCTCGACATGGGACCTGCTGCTGGGGATGATCTGACGGGGCAGTGTAGGAGCTTGTTTCAGGATGTGACAGGGGCAAAGGTCGCAAAAAACATGTCGTTGCTCCGCCGACTTGGGGCTTGACGCGCGGCCCGGCCTTTGCCATGGGTGCCACGGGGGCCATGGGCGCGCCGATAGAATCGCCCACCTCCCACTTTGCGTCCGCCTCATGGCCCCGTCGCGCGCTGAAGCTGTTTCTTCCCTGCCGGTCGTGATCGTCGGCGCGGGCCTGGCGGGATTGACCGTCGCGCTGCACATCGCGCAGACCCGCCCGGTGGTCGTGCTGGCCAAGCGCAACCTCGACGAGGCCGCCACCGCATGGGCGCAGGGCGGCATCGTCGGCGTGCTCGGCACCGACGACAGCATCGAATCGCACGTGCGCGACACGCAGGACGCCGGCGCCGGCCTGGTCGACGAGCACACCGCGCGCTTCATCGCGCAGCACAGTGCGCAGGCGATCGAATGGCTGGTCGAGCGCGGCGTGCCGTTCTCGCCCGACCCCGAAGGCCCGCTCGGCCTGCACCTGACGCGCGAAGGCGGCCATGCGGTGCGCCGCATCGCGCACGCGGCCGACGCGACCGGCAAGGCCATCCACGACGTGCTGCTCGACGAGGTGAAGCGCCACCCGAACATCCGCATGCTCGAGCGCTGGATGGCGGTCGACCTCATCACCTCGCGCCACCTGAAGCGCGACGAGCTGCCACGCTGCTACGGCATCTACGCGCTCGACATCGACAACCAGCGGGTCGAGACGCTGGCCGCGTCGGCGGTGGTGATGGCCACCGGCGGCGCCGGCAAGGTGTACCGCTACACGACCAACCCCGACACCTCCACCGGCGACGGCATCGCGATGGCCTGGCGGGCCGGCTGCCGGGTCGGCAACATGGAGTTCATCCAGTTCCACCCGACCTGCCTGTACCACCCGCAGGAGCGCAGCTTCCTGATCACCGAGGCGCTGCGCGGCGAGGGCGGCCACCTGCTGCTGCCCGACGGCGCCCGCTTCATGCAGGCGCACGACCCGCGCGGCGAGCTGGCGCCGCGAGACATCGTGGCCCGCGCGATCGACTTCGAGATGAAGAAGCACGGCGTCGACTACGTGCTGCTGGACGCGACCCACCTGGGCGCCGAGTTCCTGAAGGAACATTTCCCGACCATCCATGCGCGCTGCCTGAAGCTCGGCATCGACATCACGACCCAGCCGATCCCGGTGGTGCCTGCCGCGCACTACACCTGCGGCGGCGTCGTCAGCGACCTGCACGGGCGCAGCGACCTGCCGGGGCTGTATGCAGTGGGCGAGACCACCTACACCGGGCTGCACGGCGCGAACCGGCTGGCCAGCAACTCGTTGCTCGAGTGCGTGGTGCTCGGCAAGACCTGCGCCGACCACATCCTGTCGAACGCGCCGAGCGAGCAGCCCGGGCTGCCGGCCTGGGATGAGAGCCAGGTCGAGAACGCCGACGAGCAGGTGGTGATCGCGCACAACTGGGACGAGCTGCGCCTGCTGATGTGGAACTACGTCGGCATCGTGCGCACGACCAAGCGGCTGGAGCGGGCGCTGCACCGCATCGATTTGCTGCGCAACGAGATCGACGACTACTACGCGAACTTCCGCGTCACGCGCGACCTGCTGGAGCTGCGCAACCTGGTCGATTGCGCCGAGCTGATCGTGCGTTCGGCGCTGATGCGGCATGAGAGCCGCGGGCTGCATTTCAGCCGCGATTTCCCGCGCACGCTGCCGGTCAGCTTCCCGACCATCCTGGTACGGCCGGCGACCAGCCGGGGCTAGTTCCGGGCTTTCATCGCGGTGCGGGCCAGCACGAACTGGAACGCGAAATCGACCGCCTCGTTGATCGCCACCTCGATCGCGTGGCGTTCCTTCTCGCTCAGGTAGAACGAGAAATCGACCGCATGCCGGATGTAGCGCGGCGGCAGCCGGTTCAGCGCGACGCAGGCGATGTCGGCGAGCAACTCGCTGCCATGCAGGTGCGGGTGCTGGGTGGCCGCCGCGGACACCGCCTCGAAGACGGCGCGCTCGTTGTAATTGAAGATCGTGTCGAAGTCTGCGCTCATGGGGTCCGCCATTCGGTCAGGATGTCCCATCGACTGTAGTCAGTGCGGGCCGCGGCGGCCATCCCGAGAGTGCGGCAAAAGTCCGCGCCGACGGCAACTCTCACCCGCAGTCAGATCCGCTCCAGCACCCGCATCGAGTAGTCGGTGGCCTTCACGTCCTTCGTCAATCGGCCGATCGAGATGCGGTCGACGCCGGTCTCGGCGATGCGCCGCACCTGGTCGAGCTGCACGTTGCCCGAGACCTCGAGCAGCGCGCGCCCGGCCGTCACGGCCACCGCCTCGCGCATCAGCGCCTCGTCGAAGTTGTCGAGCAGCACGCTGACAGCGCCGGCCTCCAGCGCCTCGCGCAGTTGCGCGATGCCCTCGACCTCGATCTGGATGTCGACGCCCGATTGCAGCGCCTGGGCGTTGCGCAATGCAGCCGCCACGCCGCCGGCCGCGGCGATGTGGTTCTCCTTGATCAGGATGCCGTGCCACAGCGCGAGCCGCTGGTTCTGGCCACCGCCGATGCGCACCGCGTACTTCTGCGCGAGCCGCAGCCCGGGCAGCGTCTTGCGGGTGTCGAGGATCGCGCAGCCGCGCGGGTTCGGCGACGCGCCGGCAATCGCGTCGACATGGCGGCGCGTGACGCTGGCGGTGGCCGACAGCAGCTGCAGGAAGTTCAGCGCCGGCCGCTCGGCCGACAGCAGCGCGCGGGCATCGGCCTCGATGTGGCACACCAGCGTGTCGGGCGCCATGCGCGCGCCTTCGTCGACGTGCCAGTCGATCGCGGCCTGCGCATCGAGCGCGCGCACGCAACCGTCGAACCAGTCGCGGCCGCACAGCACCGCGTCTTCGCGCACCAGCACGCGGGCGCGCACGCGGCGCCCGGCCGGCACGAGCTGCGCGGTCCAGTCGCCGCGGCCGATGTCTTCGGCCAGCGCATCGCGGATGTTGCGGGTGCGGGCCTGTTCCAGCGTCTCATCGAACTCGAAAGCGATCGTCATGCGGCACCGATGTTCTTGACCATGCCGAGCTTCTGCGTGCTCGACGGGTTGGCCTTGACGAAATCGAGCATGCGGTCGATGCAGCCCAGCGCCTGGCTGCGCACCGGCTCGTCGACGTGGATCTCGCCGCTGCCGTGTTCCAGGCAGGCGACGACGCCCTGCAGCGCGTTCATCGCCATCCACGGGCAGTGCGCGCAGCTCTTGCAGGTGGCGCTGCTGCCGGCGGTTGGCGCCTCGATCAGGATCTTGTCGGGCGCGAGCTGGCGCATGCGGTGCAGGATGCCGTTGTCGGTCGCGATGATGAAGTGCTTCGCATCCATCTGCAGCACCGCGTTCAGCAGCTGCGAGGTGGAGCCGACCATGTCGGCCTGCTCGACCACCGACTTCGGCGATTCCGGGTGCACCAGCACCTTGGCGCCGGGGTATTCGGCCTTCAGCAGGTCGAGTTCCAGGCCCTTGAACTCGTCGTGCACGATGCAGGCGCCGTTCCACATCAGCATGTCGGCGCCGGTTTCTTCCTGGATGTAGCGGCCGAGGTGGCGGTCGGGCGCCCACAGCACCTTTTCGCCGCGGTCCTTCAGGTGCCGCACGATCGCGAGCGCACAGGAGCTGGTGACCATCCAGTCGGCGCGCGCCTTCACGGCGGCGCTGGTGTTGGCGTAGACGACGACCTTGCGGTCGGGGTGGGCGTCGCAGAAGCGCGCGAAGTCGTCGGGGGGGCAGCCGAGGTCGAGCGAGCAGGTCGCGTCGAGGTCGGGCATCAGCACGCGCTTGCCGGGGCTCAGGATCTTCGCGGTCTCGCCCATGAAGCGCACGCCGGCGACGACCAGCGTCTTGCTCGGGTGGTCGCGGCCGAAGCGCGCCATCTCGAGCGAATCGGCGACCAGGCCGCCGGTTTCCAGCGCCAGGTCCTGCAGGTCGCCGTCGACGTAGTAGTGGGCAACCAGCACCGCGTCGTGCTGCGCGAGCAGCGCCTTCGCGCGGGCCTTGTGGTCGGCACGGCCGGCCGGCGTCAGCGGTTCGGGCACCTTGGCCCAGGCGTGGGCCGTGCAGGTGGCGCCGGCTGCGTCTTGCAGCGGGTAGTCGAAGAGAACTTCTTGGCTCATGTCATTGGCTGCGGCCGCAGCAGCGCTGCGATCGGGCAATGGTATCGGAGGGATGACGACCCCTCGCCCGGTGGGCCCTACGACAGGCTCTGTTCGGCCTCCATCAGCTTGTAGCGCGCCAGCGCGAGGTTGCTGCGCTGCTTGTCGAGCAGCGCGAAAATGAACAGCCCGCCGTGCCGCGACAGCGAACGGATCAGGTGGTGGCGCGTCGGCGTGCTGGTCATGATCTCGTGCACCGCATCGGTCAGGCCCATGTCGCGCGCATGGCGGTCGTGCACGCGCAGCACCTGGGTGCAGGCGGCAGCCGCCAGGTCGATGTCGACCGGGTGCTCCTCGCGCACCTTCTGCGTGACGACCAGGCCGGTTGCGGTGTCGACGACCGCGCAGCCCATCAGGCCGTCGACCTGCAGCATCGCGTCGAGCGCATGCGCCGCGCGCTGCGGATCGAGCATCGCGCGCACCGGCGCCTTCGTGACGGCGCTGCTCCGCAGCGACGACTCGGCGGCCCCGGCGGCTGCCGCCGCATCGAGATCGGCGACCTTGATCGGGAAGCCGTCCGGCCCCTGCACCGACGCGAGCGCGGCCACCGGCGGCGGGCCCCAGACCGGTTCGGTCTTCACGCGGTTCCACTGGCCCAGCAGCGCGTTCCACACCGCCGACGCGCTCGACAGCGATTCGTTCAGCACCTGCACCTTGAGGCGCTGCGGCCACTGGATCATGCCGATCTTGTTGGCGATCCACACGCCGTTCGGCGGCAGCATGAAGAGCAGCGTCGGGCAGCGCCAGCCGGGCTGGTTCACCGCGTCGTACAGCGTGTTGAGCATGCCGTCGATCGCATGCGGCTGCATCGCGCCGACGATCACCGCGGTCATGTGGCTGCGCTCCATCAGCGCGATCGGGATCGCGGCGTTGTCGGGACCCGGCGCGCGCACGTCGGCGTGGTAGATGCGCAGCAGGCCTTCGTCGCGCCGCTCCAGCGTCGTGCGCTCGATCATCGCGAGCGTGCGCAGCGTGGTGTGCTCGCGCAGGTGCAGTCGCTCGATCGGCCGGCCGCTGGCGTCCGACAGCGCCTTCACGACGGCGCTGGCCCAGACGCCGGTCGGGTCGTGCAGCGCGATGTGGCGGGTGGCGGTTTCGAGGTCGGCGCGCGTGGCGGCGAAGTGCTCGCGGATGGCCTGCGCCGACGAGCCGGTGACGACCAGGTCGCGCAGGTGGCGGTCGACCATCTGCCCCTGGTCGTTCACCTCGGTGGCGATGCTCTCCATGATCGAGGTGGCGGCGAAACCGGGCTTGCGATCCTCGGGTTGGTCGCCGCGCAGGTCTCCGAACAGCGATGACAACATGGGGTGCTCCCGGCAGTTGATGCTGTCCAGTCTAGGGGGAGGGGCGCATCCGGCCATCCCCAAATTGACTACCCCCTTGCGGGGGAAGGGGTTGTCCTGGCTGAAGTCCTAGCTGAAGAAACGGCTCGGCGGCGCGCCCACCGAGCGCCGCACCATCGCGCTGAAGGCGCTGGCACTCGCGTAGCCCAGCTCGGCGGCGATCACACCCATCGGCTGCTTGCGCGCCGCCATCGACAAGGCCTTGGCCAGCAGCACCTGCTGGCGCCACTGCACGAAGGTGGTGCCGAGCTGCTGGCGGAACAGCCGCGCGACGGTGCGCGGGCTCGCGCCGGTGTCGCGCGCCCAGCCATCGAGCGTGGCATGGCGTGTCGGATCGTCGAGCACCGCCTCGCAGAGCGTGCGCAGCCGCTTGTCGGTGGGCAGGTCGACGCCCAGCCGCACCGGGCGTGCACGGCGCAGTTCGTCGAGGATCAGCGCGCTCAGCCGCTGCTCGCGCTGCAGCGTGTCGTGGTCGAGCGGCGGGCCGCCGTCGGGCTGCACGTTCATTTCGAGCACCAGCGCGCGCAGCAGCTCCGAGACCTCGAGCACCCGGCACTGCCGCCACGGCGCCTGCTCGGCCGGCGCGACGCCCGGCCCGCTGCGGCCGCGCGGCTGCAGCAGGTACAGCGTGCGCAGGTCGGCGTCTTCGACGACGCTGACGGCGTGCTCCATGCCGGCCGGGATCCACAGCGCACGCGATGGCGGCACGAGGTAGGTGCCGTGCTCCATCGTCAGCCGCACGACGCCGGTCGACGACAGCGCGATCTGCGCCCACGGGTGGTCGTGCGGGACCACGCGGGTGTCGGTGCTCAGGTGGTGCTTCTTCGCGCGCAGCGGGCGCTGCGGCGTCGGCGTGTAGAGGTGCGGCGTCAGCGGGCTGATCGGTGGGGTGATCATGGTTGGCAGGATCTCGACAAGGATTGACAGGCTATCGCAATCCGGCCGTGCCGTCACTGCCTACCATCGGGGCTCTTTCCCAGCCTCCCGGACCCGCATGAACACCCTGGCCACCCCGGCACCCGCATTGCGCAAGGACGCCACCGTCATCGGCCTCGTCGGCTTGGCGCACAGCATCAGTCACTTCAGCCAGTTGCTGCTGGCGCCGCTGTTCCCGTGGCTGAAGGATGCCTTCAACGTCGGCTATGCCGAACTCGGGCTGCTGATGTCGATCTTCTTCGTCGTCTCGTGCATCACGCAGGCGCTGTCGGGCTTCGTGGTCGACCGCTGCGGGCCGCGGCCGATCCTGTTCGCCGGGCTGGCGCTGCTGGGGCTGGCGGCGTTCGGGTTCTCGATCAGCACCAGCTGGTGGATGCTGGCGGCGTTCTCGGTGCTGGCCGGCATCGGCAACGGGGTGTTCCACCCGGTCGACTTCACGCTGCTGAACCGCAAGGTGCACCCGTCGCGGCTCGGCCATGCCTTCAGCGTGCACGGCATCACCGGCAGCCTGGGCTGGGCGCTGGCCCCTGCCATGCTGGTGCCGCTGACGCTGGCGTACTCGTGGCGTGTCGCGCTGGCCTGTGCCGGCGTGCTGGCGTTCACGGTGCTGGTGGTGCTGTGGTTCAACCGCGAGAAGCTGGCGCTCGAGGTGGTCGCACCCGCCAAGACCGCGGCGGCGCAACCTGCGGGCGGCAGCCTCGACTTCCTGCAGATCCCGGCGGTCTGGATGTGCTTCGCGTTCTTCTTTTTCTATGCGATGGCGCTGAGCGGCGTGCAGGCCTTCGCGCCCGAGGCGGCCCGCCTGCTGCACGACGTGCCGACGCAGCTGGCTGCTATCTGCCTGACGGTCTACATGGTGTGCAGTGCCGGCGGCATGGTGGTCGGCGGCTTCCTGGTGACCGACCCGGCGCGCTGCGAGCGCATCGTCGGCGCCGGCTTCGGCGTGGCCGCGGCGATCGCGCTGGTGCTCGGCTTCGCGGCGATCCCGGCGCTGGCGGTGCCGGTGCTGTTCGGTGCGATGGGGTTCGCGGCGGGCATCGCCGGGCCGTCGCGCGACCTGATCGTCAAGCGCTCGGCGCCTGACAACGCGACCGGCCGCGTCTATGGGGTCGTCTACTCGGGACTGGACATCGGGCAGGCGATTGCGCCGCTGCTGTTCGGCACGTTGATGGATTTGCACCGGCCGGCGCAGGTCTGGCTGGGGATCGCGGTGGTGCAGGGCGTCTTGATCGCCAGCGCCTTCAATGTGCGGCGGGTTCGCCGGACGGTGCTGGTGGCGGCCTGAGCTCGCGCGACAGCATCTGCGAATGCGCGAGGAAGGCCTGGGCGTCCTGCGACGCCAGGTCGTCCGCGAGCTGCGCCACGTTCGCCTCCAGCTGGGCCAGGGTCTGCGCGAAGGTGTCGAGCGCGGTCTTGCCGTTCGACAGCGTGCGGGTGCGGGCATACGACGGCGGGATCGACAGGTAGGCGTTCAATGCCTCCGGCAGGTGGACGATCGCGATGCGGCGCGCGTCGAACCCATCGTCGAGCGACAGGTGGCCGCGCGAGCGCTCCCACTGCCGGCGCAGCGCGTCCAGCGCCTTGCACAGCTCCAGCACGCGGGTCTGCAGGCTGGCGGGCAGGCGGTCGTCGGGGTTGTACTGGGTCAGCCCGCGCACGCCCTGCAGTGCACGCTCCATCGCTTCGCGCGTGTCGCCGTCGTCGCTGAACTGCAGGGCCTCCCAGCCGGGCCGCGACAGCGTCGGGAAGCCCAGCCACAGCCCGCCGACCACGAACCCGGCCGCGTAGCCGAGCACGGCCACTGGCAACGCGGCGTTGCCGAGCAGGCCGAGCCCCTTCAACACCAGCGCGATGCTCGCGAGCGCGAGGCCGATCCAGTTCGGTGCCGACGTGAGCACGCCCAGCAGGCGGCTGCCAAGCGAGCTACTGGTAGGCACGGATGTCCTTGAACACGCCGTACAGCGGTGTCTTGCGCGCATCGAACAGCCGGCCGCCGGTCACCTTCACCAGTTCGCTCAGCTGCTTCTCGTTGGCGTCGCCGAACAGCACCATGAACACGGGGATCGAGCGGGCGTCCTCGGGCAACAGCTCGTAGTCGCGCTTGAATTCCTCGAACGTGCGGCCCTTGTTGTTCTCGCCGTCGGTGAACGCCACCACCGAGTACTGGTAGCCGGGGCTCCTCTGCTTCTCGTCGGCCATGTTCTTCAGCGACTTCAGCACCGCGTCGAACAAGGCGGTGCCGCCGCGCATGTTCAGGCCGGCCGCGAAGGCCCGCACCTGTGCCAGCGCCTTCTGCTTGGCCGCGCTGTCCTCGATCACCTGCACGCCGCGGGCCGCCGGCGCGCCGGCCGGGATCTCGAAGCGCTGCAGGTCGTAGGGGTTGTCCGAGAACGGCTGCATCCACAGCCGCTCGCGATTCGTCAGCCGCGCGATGCGCCCGGTCAGCGATCGGTCGACGCCGGCGATGTAGTCGAGCGCCTGGATCAGCTGCTGCTGGCGGCCGTCGCGCTCCATGCTGCCGCTGGTGTCCAGCACGAAGGTCGACGCGATCGGGCGGCGGAACTCGTTCAGGTAGGCGTCGATCAGGCCGTCGGCCAGCGCGCGGTCGGGCGAGAACGGCAGCTCGATGCGCATCGCGTCGCGCGGCAGGATGTCGGCGACCTGCGCGGCCACCTCCGGCACCACCGGCCTGCGCAGCGTTTGGCGGGCGAGCCAGGTCTGCGCCGCCTCGCCCTTCAGCCAGGCGACCACCTTCAGGTAGTCGTCGCGCCGGGCGTCGTTCAGCAGCAGCAGCGGGTAGTCGGCGGTGCTCACGCCTTCGTGTGGATAGACGAGCACCAGCTTCTCGCGCAGCTTGCCCGACTGGTTCAAGCCCAGCAGCCAGCTCTCGTAGTTGATGAAGGCGTTGACGTCGATGCCCTGGCGCTCGATGAACTTCTCGGAGAGGTAGGTGGAGTTGTCGCCTGGCAGCCGGTAGCCCTTCAGGAACGCCGCGATGGCGCCGCGGTCGACATCGGCCGCGCCGAGCCCGTCGGTCTTCTGGGCGGCGCTCGCGACCACGCCCAGCAAGGCCATGAAGCCCTGGTTCGAAGTGGCGGGGTTGGACAGCGCGTAGCTCAGCTTCCCGGCTTTCGCCGCGGCGGCGATGTCCTTCCAGGTGACCTTGGCGGCGCGCTCCGGCCGGTCCCAGCCGAGCTGGCGGGCCGCCGATTCGCTGAGGCCGAGGGCGATCGGCGACAGCATGATCTTCTCCTGCAGCTTCACGCGCGACTGGCCCTGCGCGTCGGACAGCAGGTACTTGGCGTTGGCGAACCAGGCGAGGTCGGCACCGGACTGGCCGTTCAGCACCGCCTCGGTGCTCTCCATCGTGCCGCCGAAGCGGAACTGCAGGTTCACGCCGGTGGCCTTCAGCACCATCTGCTGCAGCGGCTCGATGTCGCGCAGGTCGGTGGTGGCCAGCACCCGCAGCGCCGGTGCCGCGGGCGGCGGTGGGGGTGGCGTGGCCGCGGTGTCGGCCGCCGGCCGGTCGCAGCCGGCGAAGGCCATGCACAACAGCGCCACGAGCGAGACACGCAAGGCAAACCTCATTGACCCATCTCCTTCGTCACCACGTCGATCATTTCCGCCATCAGCTCGAACGACGGCGGGTCCACCACCTGCGTCAGCCGGGTCTCCACCGCCAACCCGGTCGGCTGCACGGCCTTCGCGAAGCGCTCGGCATCGGCGATGCGAAAGCCGTGCTGCAGCGCGATGCCTTGCAACTCGGCGTCGTTCGACAGCAGCGCACCGAGCGCCTTCGCGCGCTCGCTGGTGGCGACGAACACCAGCTTGTTGGTGATGGTGGGCTGCGGGTACAGCAGCACCATGCCGCCGCCGATGCCGCCCTTGGCGAGCGCATGGCCGACGATCTGGTTCTCGTAGATCCACGCGAGCGGCGTCTTGCCGATGCCCTGCGACACGTAGTCCTCGAAATTGCCGTTGACGTAGTTCTCCTGGTAGCCCTGGCGCTTGAACAGCTCGGCCAGCCGCAGCGCCGTGCGGCGCGCGGTGTCGCGGTCGCTGACGGTCTCGCCGTTCAGCGCATTGCTGGCCAGCGCCAGGAACATCGCGGCCGAGTTGCTGCGCCGCACGTCGGTGGTCGACACCAGCACGCTGCGGCTCACGTCGTAGGCGGCGGCGTGCTTCAGGTCCTTCCAGCGCTTGCGCGCCAGCATCAGCTGCGTGAGCTTGTCCATGTCGACGCCGTACACCTGCGGCTGCAGCGGGCGGGCGATGCTGTTGTCGACCAGGATCTTCGCGATCGGCTCCCAGGATGCGATGACCAGCGGGGTGTGGAACGGCGAGTACGTCGCGGTCGCGATGCCGGCCTTTCGGCCCGCCTCGGTGACCTGCGTCGCCGCCACCACGCCCGAGGGGAAGAAGAAATCGGGGGTGGCGCCGGGCAGCACCCGCGCCGCCATGTCGCGGCTGCCGATGCGGGTGACCTGCACCGGCAGGCGGTGGGCGGCCAGCACCTGCACGACGCGCGGGTTCTTGAAGAAATCCTCGACGTCGACCGCAATCAGGCCGCTCAGCTCGGTCGCCGCGACCGCCTCGGCGGCGGCCTGCTGTGCCGGGTGGCCTCGCAGCGAGAACCAGAGTGCGCCGCCGAAGCCTCCCAGCAGGGCGAGCGTGACCAAGAGCCTGGCCGTTTTGTTCATGAAGACGTGACCGTCAATGCAGACGGCGCGAGTCTAGGGCCTGTTGGGGACGGTCAGACAGAACTGCGGTGCCGCGCGATGCAGGTGTCCAGCACCTCCCCGCCCGGCCGCTTCCACCAATCCTCGCTGGAGAAGATCTCCACCTCGCTGTAGCCCGCGTAGCCGGCGTCCTCGACCCAGCCACGGATGCGCGGGATGTCGATCACGCCGTCGCCCATCATCGCGCGGTCGTTCAGCAACTCGCGCGTGGGTAGCCGCCAGTCGCACACATGGAAGGCCAGCAGCCGCTCGCGGCCGGCGCGTTCGATCTGCGACTGCAGCTTCGGATCCCACCACACGTGGTACACGTCGAGCGCCACGCCGAGCGCGCCGCTGCGCCCGGGGTCGAGCGCATCGCACAGGTCCAGCGCCTGCTCCATCGTGTTGACGCAGGCGCGGTCGGCCGCGTACATCGGGTGCAGCGGCTCGATCGCGAGCGGCATGCCGGCGCGGCGCGAATGCTCGAGCGTCGCGGCGATGCCGTCGTGCACCTCGGCCCGCGCGGCGCCGAGGTCCTTGTGCGCGGCCCGCCCGTTCAATGCCCCGGGCAGCCCGCCGACCACCAGCACCAGGCACCGCGCGTTCAGTGCCCGCGCTTCGTCGACCGCACGCCGGTTGTCGTCGAGGGCACGCTGCCGCCCCTGCGCGTCCTCCGCCGGGAACATGCCGCCGCGGCAGTACCCGGACAACTCGATGCCGGTGTCCCGCACCAGACGCGCGATCGTGTCGAGCCCGACCGCGGCCACCTGGTCGCGCCACGGCGAGATCGCGCGAATGCCCCGGGTCGCGCACTCCAGCACGATGCGGTCGAGCGGCCATTGCGCCCGCACCGTCGCGGTGTTGATCGACAGCCAGCGGTGGTCGGCGCTGAAGTCCCTCATGTCAAGTCTCGTCAAGCGTCCACGCCGTGCAGGCCCAGCAGGTGCCGCATGCGCCGGGCCGCCAGCTCCGGCTGCTCGATCAGCCCGGCCCGGTCCGCCAGCCGCAGCAACTCGGCCAGGTGCGGCAACGAGCGCGTGCTCTGCTGCCCGCCGACCATCGCGAAATGGTCCTGGTGCCCGTTGATCCACGCCATGAAGACCACGCCGGTCTTGTAGAAGCGCGTAGGCGCCTTGAAGATGTGGCGCGACAGCGGCACCGTCGGCGCGAGGATCGCGTGGAAGCGGCTGCGGTCGTTCAGCGCCAGCGCCGCCAGCGCCGCGCTCGCGGCCGGCGCGATCGCGTCGAAGATGCCGAGCAGCGCATCGCTCTGCCGCTGCGACGGCGCGCTGCCGACCCCATCGCCCGCGATCAGCTCCGCGTAGTTGAAATCGTCGCCGGTGTACATGCGCACGCCGGGCGGCAGGCGGCGCCGCATCGCGATCTCGCGGTCCTTGTCGAGCAGCGAGATCTTGATGCCGTCGACCTGGGCCGGATTCGCCTCGATCACCGCCAGCGCGGTGTCCATCGCGCGGTCGACGTCGGCGCTGCCCCAGTAGCCGGCCAGCGCCGGGTCGAACATGGCGCCCAGCCAGTGCAGGATCACCGGCTCGCGAGCCTGGCGCAGCAGGCGGCCGTAGGCGTGCAGATAGTCGTCCGGGCCGCGCGCCACGCGGGCCAGCGCGCGGCTGGCCATCAGGATCAGCCGGCCGCCCAGCTTCTCGATCGCGGCCATCTGCTCCTCGTAGGCGCGGATCACGTCGTCGACGCCGCGCGCCGCGTCGGGCGCGAGCTRGTCGGTGCCGCAGCCGCTCGCGACGCGCGCGCCCGGCACGTCGCGCGCCGCATCGAGCGAGCGCGCGATCAGCTCGAGCGAAGTCGGCCAGTCCAGCCCCATGCCGCGCTGCGCGGTGTCCATCGCCTCGGCCACGCCCAGCCCCATGCGCCACAGGCGCTGGCGGTAGGCGATGGTGCGGTCCCAGTCGATCGCGCACTGCAGCCACGGGTCGATCGGCGCGAGCGGGTCGGCCACCACGTGCGCCGCCGAATATGCGATGCGGTTGAAGGCCGGCTCGGCCGGCGCGCGCCAGGCCTCGCGCGCCGACAGCGTGTAGCGCGCGAGGCGGCCGTCGGGCTGCGGCAGCGGCAAGGTCAAGTTCGCGGTCAGGCTCATCGCAATCCCTCGTGTCGTCAGAGCGCCAGCGCCGGCACGTCGACCCAGCGCCGTTCCTTCCAGCTTTTCAGCGCCGCCTCCACCAGCTGCACGCCCTTGGCCCCTTCGGGCAGCGTGAAGCGGTACGGCGCGTCCTCGGCCACGTGGCGCAGGAACTGTTCCCACTGCAGCTTGAAGCCGTTGTCGTAGGGCTGGGTGTCGGGCACCTCCTGCCACTGATCGATGAACGGCATGGTCTGGCGCGTGTCGGGATTCCACACCGGGCGCGGCGTGTTCACGCGCGCCTGGCTGCGGCAGTCGGTCAGCCCGGCCACCGCCGAGCCGTGCGTGCCGTCGACATGGAAGGTGACCAGGTCGTCGCGCCGGACGCGCGTCACCCACGAGCTGTTGACCTGCGCGATCACGCCGCCGGCCAGCTGGAAGGTCGCGTAGGCGGCGTCGTCGGCGGTGGCGTGGTACGGCTTGCCGGCTTCGTCGAAGCGCTCGGGGATGTGGGTGGTGCCCAGGCACGACACCGACTGCACCTCGCCGAACAGGTTGTCCAGCACGTAGCGCCAGTGGCAGACCATGTCGAGGATGATGCCGCCGCCGTCTTCCTGCCGGTAGTTCCACGACGGCCGCTGGATCGGCTGCAGGTCGCCCTCGAACACCCAGTAGCCGAACTCGATGCGCACCGACAGGATGCGGCCGAAGAAGCCGGCACGCTTCAACAGGTCCAGCTTGCGCAGGCCGGGCAGGAACAGCTTGTCCTGCACCGCACCGTGCTTCACGCCGGCCTGCTGCGCGAGGCGGCACACCTCCAGCGCCTCGGACAGGTTGGTCGCGATGGGCTTCTCGCAGTAGACGTGCTTGCCGGCGCGGATCGCCTGCGCCAGCAGCGTCGGGCGCATCTGCGTCGTGCCGGCATCGAAGAACACCGTGTCGTTGCGGTCGGCCATCGCGCTGTCGAGGTTGGTGCCCCAGCGCGCGATGCCGTGCGCCTTCGCGAGCGCCTCGATCTTGCCGGCATCGCGGCCGATCAGCACCGGGTCGGGCATCAGCCGGTCGCCATTGGCGAGCGCCACGCCGCCCTGGTTGCGGATCGCGACGATGGAGCGGATCAGGTGCTGGTTCATGCCCATGCGGCCGGTGACGCCGTGCATGATCAGACCGAGTCGTTGTGTGGCCATGGGGCTCCTTGCGTTAGACGAATGTGGCGGCCTGCGACAGCGGCTGCATCGCCGACCAGTCCGGCGTGGCCGCGTGGGCGTAGCCGGGGCCGGCCAGCGAATGGAGATCGATGCGGCCGCCGGCGATGCGCAGGCGGCCGTCGGCGTCGTACAGGTCGGGATGGGCCTGCACGAAAGCCTGGCGTTCGGCCGCTGGCGCGGCACCGAAGCCGTCGGCGTAGTGGTGGCCGTTGCGCTCGGCATGCGAAAGGCCGAGCAGCGCGGCCAGCGCCAGGTCCTGCTGCACTGCTAGGCCGGCCTGGCAGGTCAGGTCCTCGGCCGACATGAACCACGCGGGCGGCTGGCCGTCGCGTTGCGCGGCCTGGTTCCAGCGCTCGCAGCGCGCGCGGTTGACCAGCGATTTGTAGAAGCCCTTGCAGCCCTTGCTCGACACGCCGTGCCAGCCGGCGTCGCGGCCGCGCACGAAGGCGTCCAGCGTGCCGTCGGCCTCGTCCATCAGCAAGGGGCAGGGCAGTGCGGGCAGTGCGCCGTCGAACGAGCGATCGCGCGGCAGCGGCTGTTCGAGGTACAGCAGCGCATCGGGCCGCGCGGCGTACGCGGACCGGGCGGCCAGCCGCGCGAACAGGTCGAGCAGCGCGGCGGTGTCGCCGTACTGCTCGTTGCCGTCCAGCGTGTAGCGGTGGCCGGGCGCATCGCGGTCGAGCACCGCCAGCACCTCGCCGAGGCGTTGCGCGTCGGCCTGCGGATCGCCGCCGAGCTTGATCTTGAACACCCGGTGCCCGTAGCGCGCGATCACCGCCGGCAGGCTCACCGGCAGCGGGCCGGCGTCGGCGGGCTGCGCCTGCAACGCATCGAGCATGCCGACGGTGTGGCGGGCCTCGATGTGCGGCCGCGGCACCAGCGTCGGCAGCCAGCCATTCCAGTCGAAGCCGCGCAGGTCGGGCAGCAGCGCGCTCGGCTGCAGGCCGATCGCATTGCGCGCGACCGCATCGAACATCGACAGGCCGAGCGCCCGGCACAGCGCATCGATCACCGCGCGGTCGACCACGGCCTGGCCGAAGGCGCTCGACAGCTCGGTCGCCCCGGCGTGGCGGCCGGCGTCGGCCAGCGCGGCCGCATGGCGCTGGAACAGCTCGAACGCGCTGGCCGATGCGTCGCCGGCATAGGCTTGCACCGTGCGCTCGACCGCATCGGCCAGGTGCTCGACGTTCTGCGCATGCGAGAAGCCGGCGCGCTTGTCGAACCACTTCGGCACCATCAGTTCGGCCGCATGGCCCTGCCAGCTGCCGCGGCCGGCCACTTCGACGGTGACGCGCACGAAGAGCTGCGGGCAGCGGTACAGCGTGACCGCGCCGAAGCGGAACGGCAGGCGCAGCGCGACCGGCCGCACGCCGCAGTCGACCGCGCGCACGACCAGCAGGATGCCTTCGCTTCTCACTTGCTTGTTCCAGAGTCAGTGCGCATCGAGCGACCCTTGCGCAAAGAAGTGCGCGCGCAGCGTCTTCGCGTACGCGGCGAAGGCCTCGCTGCCCATCACGTCGAGCGAGCGCGGCCGCGGCAGCGCGATGTCGTACACCGCGGCGATGGCGCCCGGCCGCTCGGTCATCACGAACACCCTGTCGGACAGGAAGATCGCCTCCGGGATGCTGTGCGTGATCAGCAGCACCGTCTTGCCGGAGGCGCCCCAGATGCGCTGCAGCTCGAGGTTCATGCGCTCGCGCGTCATCGCGTCGAGCGCGCCGAAGGGCTCGTCCATCAGTAGCACCGGCGGGTCGTGCAGCAGCGCGCGCAGGATCGCCACGCGCTGCTGCATGCCGCCCGACAGCTGCCACGGGTACTTGTTCTCGAAGCCGCGCAGCCCGGCCATCTCGATCAGCTGCTGCGCCCGTTCGCGGGCCGCCGCCATCGGCAGGCCGCGGATCTCGGCCTGCAGCAGGATGTTGTCGATGACGCGCCGCCACGGCAGCAGCAGCGCGTTCTGGAACACGATGCCCACGTCGGTCTGCGGGCCGTGCACCGCGTGGCCGGACAGCGTCAACTCGCCGCCGCTGGCCGGCAGCAGCCCGGCCACCAGCTTCATCAGCGTGCTCTTGCCGCAGCCCGACGGGCCGACCACCGAGACGAACTCGCCGGCACGGATCGACAGGTCGAGCGGGCGCAGCGTCTCGACGTCGCCGTCCTGCGTGCGGTAGGTCTTGTGCAGGCCGCGCGCCTCGATCAACACGGGCGCGGGTTCGGCCAAGGCCACGGGTTTCAGCACGGCGCTCATCGGCAGGTCACGGCAGGTAATCCAGCGAGACGTAGTCTTCCGGCTTGCCGCGCGTGGCCGGGTCCATGCCGCCGTACTGCACCAGCAGGTCCAGCGATTCGCCGACGTTCTTCATCGACACCCGCAGCGGCCGCAGCGCCCGCGTCTCGTCGGTGTGGTACAGCGCCGTCGTCAGCTTCAGGCCGGCCAGCATGGTGTCGCGCTGGCCCGATTTCGGGTTCGCCTTCAGCGTCGCGTCGACCGCCGCCTCGGGGTTCTTCTCGGCCTCTTCGAGTGCGCGCGTGGTGGCGCGCAGGAAGCGCTTCACCAGGTCGGGCTTGGCGGACAGCGTGTCCTTGTGGGCGACGATGCCGGAGCTGATCAGGTTGACGCCGTAGTCGGCAAAGCGCACCACCTGCACCGGCTTCTTCGTCGCGTCCTGCAGCTTGATGTTCTGGTCCATCACGTAGCCGAGCAGCAGGTCGGCCTGGCCGTTGATCACCGCGTTCAGCTTGGTCTGCGCGTCGCCCGAGACGGTCTTGAACTGGCTTTCCTGCAGCCCGGTCTTCTTCAGGAACAGCGGCCAGATCTGGCTCATCGAATCGCCGGGCGTCATCGCGACGGTCTTGCCCGCGATGTCCTTCGCGGTCTTCACGCCCTTCTCGGAGAAGCCCATCACCGACATCGGGCTCACCTGCAGCGCGACGCCCACTGCCTTCACCGGCGCGCCCTTGGCAGCGGCCTTCACCATCGTCGGCACGTCGACATAGCCGAAGGTGGCCGAACCCGCCGCCACCGCCTGGATCGACACCGCCGAGCCGCGGCCTTCCTGGATCTCCAGGTCGATGTTCTCGGCCTCGTAGAAGCCTTTCTCCTTGCCGATGAAGAAAGGCGCGTGCTCGCTGTACACGTACCAGTTCAGCAGCAGCACGACCTTGTCGCGCGACTGCGCGAAGGCCGGCAGCGCCAGCGTGGAGCCCAGGGCGGCCAGCGCAGCTGCGCGAGCCAGGGTGCGTCGTCTCATGCTTGTCTCCTTCGTTGTTCGGTTTCGTGTGCTCAATGCATCGGCTGATGCCCGCCACGCTGCGACGCGTGCCATGGCATCAGCCAGCGTTCGACCCCTTCGATCGCCAGGAACAGCAGCACGCCGACCAGCGACAGCAGCACCAGCGCGGCGAACATCAGCGGCAGGTCGAAGCTGCCGGTGGCCTTCTGCAGCACGTAGCCGATGCCGGAGTTCGAGCCGACGAACTCGCCGACCACCGCACCCACCACCGCCAGCGTCACCGAGACCTTCAGGCCGCTGAAGATCGACGGCAGCGCGGTCGGCAGCCGGAACTTGAGGAACACCTTCCACGGGCTCGCGCCCATCGAGCGCGCCAGGTCGATCACGTCGGCCTCGACCGACTTGAAGCCCTGCACCGTGGCCACCACCACCGGGAAGAAGCCGAGCAGGAAAGCCGCGATCACCTTGGGCACGATGCCGAAGCCGAACCACACGACGAAGAGCGGCGCGATCGCGACCTTGGGGATCGACTGCGAGAACACCAGCAGCGGGTACACGAAGCTCTCGACCAGCCGCGACGATGCGATCCACATCGCGATCGGCACGCCGAACAGCGCCGACAGCGCAAAGCCGGCCAGCGTGGCGTACAGCGTCGGCAGCGTCTCGCGCAGCAGCATCGGCCCCTCGGCCACCAGCTGGTGCGCCACCGACCACGGCGTGGGGATCAGGTAGGGCGGGATGCGGAACACCCGCACCGCCAGGTCCCACAGCACCAGCAGCACCACCAGCAGCCAGGCCGGGCGCAGCGCGGGGGACAGGAGCCAGCGGGTCATCGTGCCGTCCTTTTCACCAGTTGGTGAATTACGTCGGGGCTCGTGTCCCGCGACGGTCAGTCCCGCAGGACGTAGCCCATCACCACCTCGGTGATGTGCGAGAGGCGCTCCGACAAGGCCTTGGGCGCCATCAGGTCGCGCCCGAAGATGGTCGACAGCGTGTGGTTGTTCGACAGGTAGAAGTACGCGAGGCCGGCGATCGAGATGTAGAGCTGCACCGCGTCGACGCCGCCGCGGAACACGCCGTCGCGGCGGCCGCGCTCGAGCACCTCGCCGAGCGTCTGCACCAGCGGCGAGTTCATCTCGAGGATGCGGCCGGACGCCTTCAGGTGGCGCGCGCGGTGCAGGTTCTCGCTGTTGAGCAGCGTCAGGAATTCCGGGTGCGCGAGGTAGTGCTCCCAGGTGAACGACACCAGCCGGCGCACCGCGTCGGGCGGGCTCAGGCGTTCGAGGTGCAGCTCGCGTTCGGCGTTGCGGATGTCGGCATAGGTCTGCTCGAGCACCGCGAGGAACAGCTCGTCCTTGCCGCCGAAGTAGTAGTAGATCAGGCGCTTGTTGACGCCGGCGCGCTCGGCGATGCCGTCGATGCGGGCGCCGCCCAGGCCGCGCTCGGCGAACTCGTGCATCGCGGCGCGCAGGATCTCCTGCTGCGTGCGCTCGGCGTCACGGGTGCGCAGCTCGACGACGTTGGGGGCGGCATGGGCTGCGGCGGAGGCGGGCGACGGCATGGCGCCCATAATTCAACGCCTGGTGAATTATGGGCATCCGGTCGAACCCTAGTTCGGCAGGCGCAGGCCCATCAGGCTGTCGATCGCCGCGCGGGTGATCGTGTTCGGCAAGGCCGGCACGATGGCCTTCAACGACGCCGGGATGGCGCCCGGGTGGACCATCGCCACCTGCACCGCGCGCGATTGCTCGTCGAGCAGCACCAGGTAGTAGCGGTCGTCCACCGGGCGGCGCCAGACCGGGCCGGCGCTGCCGCGGGTGTTGGCGTCGATCACCGCCCCCTGCTTCATCACCGTCAGGCTGTTGGCATCGAGCAGGTCGGCATCGGCCGCGAAGTGGTCCATCGTGCAACCCTTGACGCCGCAGGTCGAGCCGCCCAGCGAGCCGACCTGGTAGGAGCGGATGCCGGTGCTGATGATGTCGCGGTTGCCGTACTGCGTGCCCTGCGATTCGGAGACGACCTCGAGGATGTTGATCTGGCCGCAGCCGTCGCCGAGCCCGGCGTTGCCGGGGGTGTTGCTGAAGCAGTGGCAGGGGCTGTAGCCCGACCAGCCGTCGCGGTACAGCTCCGACGGGGCGACCGCGAGCCACGGCGAATCCTCCGCCTTCTCGTCCTTGCCGTCGGTGACGCAGCTCAGCGGCTTCATCGACGCGTCGTCGGCGTAGGGCATGCCGGCCAGCATCACGACGAGCTTGGAGCCCTTCCAGCCGACGAAGTCGAGGTCGGATCCCGGGCAATACGGGTCGCTGCCGGGGCCGCACTTGAACGGCTTCTCCTGGGAAGCGAAGACGGTGCAGCTGTTGCCGAGCTCGCTGGGCAGCACCTTCGAACCTTTCGGTCCGGAGAAGTGGAAGTTGTACGGCTTGTCGGGCGTGCGGCGGTCCCAGAACGAGCGGATCGCCCAGTTGCCGTCGTTGGCGTCCAGCGGCTGGTAGACGACCAGCTGTTTGATGCGCAGCGGGCCGTCGAGCACCAGCCCGAGTTCTTCGTTGAACGGGCTGATCTTGTCGCTGGTGACCTCGTGCTTGGTGCGGCAGCAGGATTCATCACCCCACGGGAACTTCAGGATTTCCGACTGCACGTTGCAGCTCGCGCTGCCGGCCTGCGCCTCGGTGCGGCGGCCCCAGTAGCCCTTGGCGCCGATGTTGGTGAAGGTCAGCGTGCCGCCGAGCGACGGCGTGCCGTTGTTGCTGGTCGGGGACGCGGTGTGGGCGGGGGCCTGGGTGTTGCCGAGGTCCGGCCAGGTGTTGGCGGACGGTGCGGGGGCGGGAGCAGGGCTCGGCGCCGGAGCTGGCGCCGGGCTGGGTGCGGGGCTCGGTGCAGGGGCCGGGCTCGGGGAGGGTGCAGGGC
>NZ_JBFULV010000056.1:0-45092 GCF_054049715.1 Rhizobacter sp. P5_C2
GAGGCCGATCCGTGCGGGCGGCAGCGCGGCCCGCGTGCTGCTGGTGGAGGACGACGACAGCGTGCGCGCCACGGCCGCCGCGCTGCTCGACGACCTGGGCGCCACCGTGACCGAAGTGGCGTCGGAGCAGGACGCACTGGCCTGCATGGCGGCGCACGGCCCGTTCGACCTGCTGGTCTCCGACGTGATGCTCGGCGCGGGCGGCGACGGCATCGCGCTGTGGCACCGCATCGCGCGCGACTGGCCGCAGCAGCGCATCGTGCTGATCTCGGGCCTGCCGCCGGAAGTGCATGCGCAGCGCAGCGACTGGCCGGCCGCGGCCGCCTTCCTGCCGAAGCCGTTCACGCGCAAGAGCCTGGAGGCGCTGCTCGCATGAACCTGCATCGCCTTGACCTCGTCTCGCTGCAGCTGTTCAGCCTGGTCGCGCGCAGCGGCAGCATCAGCCAGGGCGCGGCGCTGGCGCACCTGGCGGTGGGCGCGGCCAGCAAGCGCATCACCGACCTGGAGGGAGCCGTCGGCACGCAGCTGCTGGAGCGCCATTCGCGCGGCGTCACGCTGACAGCGGCCGGCCACGCGCTGCAGCTGCATGCGCAGCGCATCCTGAGCGATGTCGACCGGCTGGCGGCCGACCTGTCGGACCATGCCGCGGGGCTGGTCGGCGTGGTGCGGCTGTGGGCCAACACCTCGGCGATCACGCAGTTCCTGCCGCCCGACATTGCCGCCTTCATCGCGCACAACCCGGGCATCCGCATCGAGCTGGAAGAAGAAGACAGCAGCGCGGTGGTGCAGGCGGTGCTCGACGGCCGGGCCGACCTGGGCATCTTCGCCGACCGCACGCCGACGCACGGGCTGCACACGATGGGCTACCGCGAGGACCGGCTGGTGCTGGTGCTGCCGCGCGGCCATGCGCTGGCGCGCCGGCGCAGCCTGCGCTTCGAGGAGCTGCTGGACTGCGATTTCGTGAGCCTGTCGGAAGGCACCTCGCTGGCGCGCCGGCTGCACACCGAGGCGCAGGCGCTGGGCCGCCAGCTGCGCTTGCGCATCCGCGTGCGCAGTTTCGACGCGATGTGCCGCATGGTGGCCGCGGGCCTGGGCATCGGCGTGCTGCCGCGCGATGCGATCCTGCCGCACCTGCGCTCGATGGACCTGCGGCAGGTCGCGCTCACCGACGACTGGACGCGCCGCAAGCTGCTGCTCGGCGTGCGCGATGCGGCGGCGGTGCCGCGGCACGTGCGCCTGCTGATCGACCACCTCGATCCGGGTTGACCCCCATCCGCTTTCGCGGTTCGCGAAAGCTCGCTGCGTGCCTTTGCGCTTCCACGGCCCGGGGCTGGTTTCGACAATGGCCCGATGAACACACCCTCCCCCGCCCCCGGCGCGCTGCACGGCGTGCGCGTCGTCGAGATGGGCCAGCTGATCGCCGGCCCGTTCGCCGGCAAGACGCTCGGCGAGTTCGGCGCCGACGTGATCAAGATCGAACCGCCCGGCAGCGGCGACCCGCTGCGCAACTGGCGCCTGCTGAAGGACGGCACCTCCGTCTGGTGGCAGGTGCAGTCGCGCAACAAGCGCTCGATCGCGCTCGACCTGCGCGACGCCGAAGGCCAGGACATCGCGCGCCGACTGATCGCGCAGGCCGACGTGCTGATCGAGAACTTCCGCCCCGGCACGCTCGAAGGCTGGGGGCTCGGCTACGAGGCGCTGTCGGCGCTGAACCCGAGCCTCGTGATGCTGCGCATCTCCGGCTACGGCCAGACCGGGCCGTACCGCGACCTGCCCGGCTTCGGCGCGATCGGCGAGGCGATGGGCGGCCTGCGCCACCTGACCGGCGAGCCCGGCCGCGTGCCGGTGCGCTGCGGCATCTCGCTCGGCGACACGCTGGCCGCGCTGCACGGCTGCATCGGTGTGCTGACCGCGCTGTACCACCGCCAGGCGCATGGCGGGCGCGGCCAGGTGATCGACGTGGCCTTGAACGAGGCCGTCTTCAACGTGATGGAGAGCCTGCTGCCGGAGTACAGCGCGTTCGGCGCGGTGCGCGGGCCGGCCGGCAGCGCACTGCCCGGCATCGCACCGTCGAACGCCTACCGCTGCCGCGACGGCGTGGTGCTGATCGCGGGCAACGGCGACAGCATCTTCAAGAGGCTGATGCAGGCGATCGGCCGCGCGGACCTGGGAACCGACCCAGCGCTGGCCGGTAACGCCGGGCGCGTGGCGCGCGCCGCCGAACTCGACGCCGCCATCGAGGCCTGGACCTCGGCGCGCGACGTCGCCGACGTGCTGACCACGCTGGCCGACGCACGCGTGCCGTGCGGCAAGGTCTACACCGCGCAGGACATCGCCGAAGACCCGCACTACCGGGCGCGCGAGATGCTCTTGTCGCAGACCACGCGCGCCGGCGACACGCTGGAGGTACCGGGCATCGTGCCGAAGCTGATGTCGACACCGGGCAGCGTTCGCAGCTCGGCGCCGAACCTGGGCGACGACACCGACGCGGTGCTGCACGAACTGGGGCTGCGCGATGGCGAGATTGCCGCGCTGCGCGAGCGGGGGGTGGTGGCATGAGCAGCATCTGGAATGGCGACGGCCGCCGCGTGCGCCTGTGCGAGGTCGGCATGCGCGACGGCCTGCAGAACGAAGCGGCCTTCGTGCCGACCGCCGACAAGATCGACCTCGTCGATGCGCTGTCGCAGGCCGGCGCGGTCAAGATCGAGGTCACCGCCTTCGTGTCGGCGCAGGCCATCCCGGCACTGCGCGATGCCGAGGTCGTGATGCGCGAGATCCGCAGGCGGCCCGGCGTCGTCTACAGCGCGTTGGTGCCCAACGCGCGCGGCGCGCAGCGCGCGATCGACGCCCGCAGCGACGAGCTGAACCTGGTGATGTCCGCCAGCGAAAGCCACAACCTCGCCAACCTGCGGATGACGCGCGAGCAGTCGTTCGCCGCGCTGTCGCAGGTGGCGGCGCTGGCGCGCGAGGCCGGCGTGGCGGTCAACGTCTCGCTGTCGTGCTGCTTCGGCTGCCCGATGGAAGGCGAGGTGGCGCCGGCCACGGTGCTGGTCTGGTGCGAGCGCTTCGTCGACGAACTCGGCGCGCAGGGCGTGACGCTGTGCGACACCACCGGCATGGCGTATCCGCCGCAGGTGGTGGCGCTGGTGCGCGACTTCCGCGCCCGCTGGCCGGCCACCGCGCTGACGGTGCACTTCCACGACACGCGCGGGCTGGGCCTCGCGAACCTGCTGGCCGCGATCGACGCCGGCGCCGATTACTTCGACGCGTCGCTCGGCGGCCTGGGCGGCTGCCCGTATGCGCCGGGCGCGAGCGGCAACGTCTGCAGCGAAGACATGGTGCATGCGCTGGCGCTGATGGGCTACGACACCGGGGTCGACCTGCAGGCGCTGCTGGCGGCCGCGTCCCGCTTGCCGGCGCTGATCGGCCACGAACTGCCCGGCCAGGTCGTCAAGGCCGGCCGGCGCCTCGACCTGCATCCCCTGCCCGCCGACTTCGAGGCCACGCGTGCACGCGCGCTGGCCCGCGGCTGAACCTCATCACGAACACAGGAGACATCCCATGAACCACACACTGCACGCACTGGCCTTCTCGCTGGCCGCGCTCACTCTCCCTGCACTGGCTGCCGACCCCTACCCCTCCAAGCCGATCACGCTGATCGTCCCGACCGCCCCCGGCGGAACCACCGACCTGGCAGCGCGCATGCTGGCCGAGCCGCTGGGCAAGGCGCTCGGCCAGACGGTGATCGTCGACAACCGCGGCGGCGCGAGTGGCGGCATTGCCGCGGTGGCCGTCAAGCGCGCCGAGCCCGACGGCTACACGCTGCTGATGCAGTACTCGGGCTACCACGTGATCACGCCGCACCTGATGAAGCAGTCGCAGTGGGAACAGCGCGACCTGCAGCCGGTCGCCAACGTGCTGAGCGCGCCGCAGCTGGTGGTGGTGCGCGCCGGGCTGCCGGTGAAGACGCTGGCCGAGCTGGTCGCGTACGCGAAGCAGAACCCCGGCAAGCTGAGCTTCGCGTCATCGGGCAACGGCTCGCTGCAGCACGTGACCGGCGCGATGCTCGCGCAGCAGGCCGGCGTGCAGATGACCCACGTGCCGTACAAGGGGACCGGGCCGGCGCTGCAAGACCTGCTCGGATCGCAGGTCGACCTGAGCTTCGGCACGCCGCCGCCGTTCATCTCGTTCGTGCAGTCGGGCAAGCTGCGCGCGCTGGCCGTCACCGGCCCGCACCGGTTGCCTTCGCTGCCCGACGTGCCGACCGCCGCCGAAGCCGGCATGCCCGGCCTGGACGCGACCTCGTGGTTCGCGGTGTATGCACCGGCCCGCACGCCGGCCGCGGTGGTCGACAAGCTGACGCGCACCATCGCGCAGGTGATGGCGACGCCGGCGTTCAAGCAGAAGGCAGCGGAACAGGGCGCGACGGCCGACTACCTGGCGCCGGCGGCGCTCCGCGATTTGGCCCGCAACGAGCTGGCGCGTTGGGGCGAGGTGGTGAAGAGCGCGCACATCGAAGGCGATTGAGTGACAGCTTGGCCGGGCGTCGGATTTCGAGTCATGGCATGAAGGTCGCTTCACGACCCCTGGCGGAAGTTGGCTCAGGCTGAGCAAGGCTCCGGAAAGCGGCCGTTCAACGTTTGAGATGAGAGGCGACGCCCGGCTTGCCGGGTGACGTCCTCTTGATGGAATGGTCAGGCGTTGCTATCTGCATGCCTCGGGCGGCCGGTTGACCTCCTTGCAGCCTTGGAAGGCCTCCAACCGGATTGTTCCCTTGCCCATACGGTACGGATCAAAGCAGGCATAGCTTTCGTTGTAGGCATCCCAAGCCTCTTCGCAAGGCGTTTTCCTTGGCTTTGGCGTTGTCGCGGCCGGCGCGGCTGCAGCTTCGGGGCTGGCCCGCGCCAGATCTTCTCTGTACTTGGCAAGGCGCTCTGTCGCAGCCTTCCTGTCCGCCTCCGACACGGGGCCACCTTTCACTGAGATACCTTTAGCGGAGCTTGCCTTTCCCTCCGGGACGGCGTCGCCGTAGTGGACTTGGCCTTTTGCGTCAGTCCATTTGTAGATATCTATTGCATGGCAAGGAAACCAAATCGTAGTCAACAGCAGTAAACCGAACGGCGTTTTCATGGCGTAGATCTTCTCAATCGGCATTGAATGCACTCGCAGCGCCTAATGTGTTGTAGGCCGACAGGCGGTGCACTCCTCTTCGCCTGGCCCCCGTCAAAGACCTGCCGCCGTTGAAGGCGACACGGCTGCTCGACCGGGTCCGCGAACGGATCAGGATGATGCACTACAGCCTGGGCACCGAACAGGCCTGTGTGCACTGGTGCCGCGCCTTCATCCGCTTCCATGGCATGCAGCATCCGGTCAAGATGGGCGGGCCGGAGGTCGAAGAATTCTTAACTCACCTGGCCGCGGATCGTGGCTTGGCGGTATCCAGTCATCGACAGGCTGTGCGAAGTCCGCTGGGCGCACTGCCATCTATCGGGGTGCTCTGAAGCGGACGCTGGCGAGCTTCCCCTTCTGGCCGTTCAGCGTCACACGACATCGATTGACGACGCTTGCCGCAGATGTTTCCGAGGAACGCGCAGGCCACGAATATCGCGCCAGTATTCTTCGAGGACATCGTCATCGACTGCCGGCACGACATGTGTCGCGTAGAGGCTGTCTTGGCCATCTTTGTGCGGGCCTGATATCCAGTACGGCTCTCCCGTCTCGACGTCGAAATAGTTCGACTTGAAACCACGACCTCTCAGGCTCTGAAACGCTCTCCCTTGGTAGTAGATCGTCGCGCCCGTTTTCGAGAACGTGACGCGCCCGATGCGCGCGGGTCCGGTCAACCCTCCGGACTTCGATTCGATGTACATGATGCGAGATTTCATGATTGCCAGAGCCTAACCCATTGGATCGCCCGCCGAAACGCCGTCGGTTGTAAACGCCCGCTCGTGGCCGAACGGCGACGATCAGCCGACACGGCCGGACGGCCTGCCGCAATGTTGACAAGTCCTCATGTCGATTGGCGCACGGCTGGCTCGTCGTGAGGCTGAAGGTACCGAAAATCGCGGTACCGTTCACCTCAACCCAGCTTCAGGAGAACTTCCATGCGCCTTGCCATGCCCCTCACCGGTTTGCTGATCGCCGCTACCGCCCATGCCGCCCCGGTCACCTACAAGATCGATCCCGACCACACCTTCCCGAGCTTCGAGGCCGACCACATGGGTATCTCGGTGTGGCGCGGCAAGTTCAACAAGAGCAGCGGCACGGTGCGCTACGACAAGGCCGCCGGCAGCGGCGACCTGGAGATCACCGTGCTGCCGGCCAGCGCCGATTTCGGCCAGGACGCGCTGAACAAGGTGGCCCAGGGCAAGGAACTGTTCGACGCCAAGAAATTCCCCAAGGCCGTCTACAAGGGCAAGTTCGACAAGGTGGTCGACGGCGTGCCGACCGAAGTGGCCGGCGAGCTGACGCTGCATGGCGTCACCAAGCCGGTCACGCTGAAGCTGAACTGGCTCAAGTGCGTCCCCCACCCGATGCTCAAGCGCGAGATGTGCGGCGCCGATGCGATCACGACGATCCAGCGCGATCAGTTCGGCATCGACGCCGGCAAGGACTGGCACTTCAACATGGACGTGACGCTGCGCATCCAGGTCGAAGCGATCGCCGTCCAGTAGCTCAGGGCTTGGCGGGCTGCAAGGCGCGAGCCATTTCCAGATGGTGCTGCAGCCCGGGCAATGTCTTCTGCGCGAAGGCCTTCACGTCGGCATCCTTGGCCTCCTTCGCGGCCTGCTCGAACAGCTTGACCGCGTCCTCGTGCGCCTTCACGCCGAAGGCCTTCACGTAGCGCTCGTCGAACTTCGCGTCGGCGCCCGCATCGATCAGCTTCAGCTCGGTCTTCTGCGTGATCGACGGGCCAGTCGGCAGCTCGACCTTCTTGGCGGCGGCCAGCGCCTTCAGCTCCTCACCGACCTTGCCGTGGTCATCGATCATCGTCTGCGCGAAGGTTTTCACGTCGGTGCGCTGCGCCTTGGTCTGTGCCAGCTTGCTGGCCTCGATCTCGGCGTTGCCGGCCTGCGCGGCCTCCTTCATGAACGACGCGTCCGAACGGGCGTGCGCAGCGGTGGCGGCCAGACCGCAGGCCGCACCGGCGATCAGCAAGGTGGCGAATCGGAGGGGAAGTCTCATGGTGGATTCCTCGTGAGGGACGGACAGATGCGCAGTCTGGAAGCAGCGGCGCGCACTGGCTGTCGGCCTCGTCCGAGTTCGCCGTAGGAGAATGGCGGCCATGGTCGACACCCTGCCCTTCGTGCACCGGCTTGCGCACGGCATCCACGTCATCGACACCGGCTTCTACCGCCCGGCCTTCGATGCCTGCTACCTGGTGGTCGAGAACGGCCGCGGCGCCTTCATCGACACCGGCACCACGCACTCGCTGCCGCGGCTGCTGGCGGCGGTCGAGGCAGCCGGGCTGCAGCGCGGCGATGTCGAGTGGGTGATCGTCACCCACGTGCACCTCGACCATGCCGGCGGCGCCGGCGCGCTGATGCAAGCGCTGCCCGACGCGAAGCTGCTGGCCCACCCGCGCGGCGCGCGCCACATGATCGAGCCGCTCGCGTTGCTGAACGGCGCCCGCGCGGTGTACGGCGCACAGGAGGTGACGCGGGCCTACGGCGAGGTGGTGCCGGTGCCGGCCGGGCGCGTCGTCGAGAGCCACGACGGCATGGTCGTCGAGCTCGCCGGCCGGCCCTTGACCTTGATCGACACGCCCGGCCATGCCCGCCACCACCACTGCATCTGGGACGAACGCAGCCGCGGCTTCTTCACCGGCGACACCTTCGGGCTGAGCTACCGCGAGTTCGACACCGCGCACGGCCCGTGGCTGCTGCCGACCACCACGCCGGTGCAGTTCGAGCCCGAGGCGCTGAAGCAATCGGTGCAGCGCATGCTCGGCTTCGACCCTGAGCGGCTGTACCTCACGCATTACGGCTGCGTCGAAGGCGTGCCGCGGCTCGGCGAGATGATGCTGGCGCAGGTCGACGAGATCGTCGCGCTCGGCGAGCGCTTGCGCCCGCTGCCGGCACCGGAACGCCACCCGGCGCTGATGGCCGGGCTCGCGGACCTGTACTGGGCTCGGCTGCAAAGCCTCGGCAGCACCATCCCTCGCGACGACGCGATGGCGCTGCTCGCGATGGACCTCGAGCTGAACGCGCAAGGCATCGGCATCTGGCTCGACCGCGCGCGCTGATATCCTCGGCGCCTCCTGATTTGCGGGTCGACCCGCGCTGCGCACCATGATCGTCGGCATCGACCTCGGCACGACCAACAGCCTGATCGGCTTCTTCCAGAATGGGCAGCCGCAGCTGGTCCGCAACGTGCACGGCGACTTCTCGACCCCGTCGGTGGTCAGCCTCGACGACGAGGGCCGCACGCTGGTCGGCCTGACCGCACGCGAGCGCGCCAGCACCCACCCCGGCCGCACCGCGCAGGGCTTCAAGCGCTGGATGGGCACCGACCGCACGCTGCGGCTCGGCACGCGCGATTTCCGGCCCGAGGAGCTGTCGGCGCTGGTGCTGCAATCGCTGAAGGCCGATGCCGAGGCGCTGCTCGGCGAGCCGGTGACCGAGGCGGTGATCACCGTGCCGGCCTATTTCAACGAGGCGCAGCGGCGCGCCACCCGCACCGCCGGCGAGCTGGCCGGGCTGACGGTGGAGCGGCTGCTGAACGAGCCGACCGCCGCGGGCCTCGCCTACGGCCTGCAGGAGCGCAGCGACCACAGCAGCTTCCTGATCTTCGACCTGGGCGGCGGCACCTTCGACGTCTCGGTGCTGGAGTACTTCGAGGGCGTCGTCGAGGTGCGCGCGAGCGCCGGCGACACCCGACTGGGCGGCGAGGACTTCGTGCAGGCACTGGGCCGGCTGTTCGTCGAACGCTGCGACGGCCTGGCGCCGGCCGAGCGCGAAGCGCTGCTGCAGGGCGGCGCCTGGTGGCGCGCCGCCGAGCAGGCCAAGCGCGACCTGAGCGATGCCGACCGCGCCGCGATGGCGCTGGTGCACCAGGGCCGGCGCATCGAATGCACGATCACCCGGGCCGATTTCGAGGCCGCGAGCGCCGAGCTGCTGCAGCGCCTGCGCCGCCCGATCGAGCGCGCGCTGTACGACGCGAAGATCGATGTCGCGTCGCTCGACGAGGTGGTGCTGGTCGGCGGCGCGACGCGCATGCCGATGATCCGCCAGCTGACGACGCGGCTGTTCCAGCGCCTGCCGCTGCGCACCATCGACCCCGACCTCGCGATCGCGCAGGGCGCCGCGGTGCAGGCCGGGCTGAAGGCACGCGATGCCGCACTGGCCGAGGTGGTGCTGACCGACGTGATGCCGTATTCGCTCGGCATCGTCGCGTCGCAGCAGGTCGGCGACGCGCTGGTGGCCGACCGCTTCTCGCCGATCATCGAGCGCAACACGCCGGTGCCGGTGTCGCGCATCGGCGTCTACTCGACGGTGGTCGACAACCAGAAGAGCATCCGCATCGATATCCGCCAGGGCGAATCGCCGCTGGGCTCGGAGAACCTGGCGCTGGGCGTGCTGGACGTCGAGATGCCGCCGCGCCCGGCCGGCGAGGCGACGCTGGAAGTGCGCTTCACCTACGACGCGAACGGCCTGCTGGACGTCGATGCGCGCGAGACCACCAGCGGCCGCATCACCAACACGCTGATCCACAACACCTCGACGCAGATGGACGCCGCGGCCATCGCGTCGGCGCTCGAACGGCTCGCGCTGCTGAAGCGCCACCCGCGCGACGAGGAAGAGAACCGCTACCTGCTGGAGCGCGCCAAGCGCCTGTACGAAGACCGGCTCGGCGAGGAGCGCACCGCGCTGCAGGCCTGGATGGGCCGGTTCGAGGCGGCGCTGAACACGCAGGACGCGCGCACGGTGCGCAGCGCGCGCCAGGAGTTTCGCGAGGCGCTGGACAGCATCGACAGCGGCTTCCGCTTCTGACCGGCGATGCACGACTGGCAGGTGCTCGGGCTCGCGGAGCCCACCGACGAGCTGACGCTGATCAAGCGCAGCTACGCCGCGAAGCTGAAGCTGACGCGGCCGGACGACGACGCGCAGGCTTACCAGGCGCTGCGCGAGGCCTATGACCGGATGGTCGCATGGGCGCGGCATCGGCAGGCGGTGCGGGCGGCCGCGCCGGAACCCGCGGAGCCGGTCGAGGTGGCGACCGAAGAGCCGGTCGTCGAATCGCCGTCGCCCGAAGCGCTGTGCGAACTCGTCGCCCGTGCCGTGCCGCTCGGCCCGGCCGCGCTCGAGGCCCTGGTGCCGGTGCTGCGTCGGCATCTGAACGACCTGCCATTGGGCCAGGAGGCCGAGGCCTCGGCGCGCTTCGCCGACCTGGTGCTGCGCACGCCGCTGCTGCCGTCCGCCCTGCTGGGAATGCTGCAGGCGCACTTCAACTGGCTGGACGATTTCCGCACCGAGCGCCTGATCGGACCCGGGCGGGCGCAGGCGGTGCAGGCGGCGCTGGCCGGGCTGAAGCGGCCGCTGACCGATGGGCAGTTGCTGCACACGCATGCGAACCTCGTCGGCCTGCACGCCCTGCTGGAGCGCGGCCGCTGGCTGCGCGCGCTGCTGCTGGCCACGCTGATGGGGCTGCCGCTGCAGCGCCAGATCGCAGCGGCCGGGACGGCCTTGATGGCGCGCATCGGCTTCGACGCCGACCTGCTCGGGCAACTCGCGCGGGTGCTGAAGGGCGCGCAGTGGTTGCGCACGTTGGCGGTGGCGGCGGCCATCTACGCGCTCGGCGCGATCGTCACGCTCGACGCGGACAAGGCCGCGGTCGGCACCTGGCGAGCACTGGTGGTCGCCGTGGGCACCGTCGTCCCGCTGCTGCTGATTTTCGGCCTGCTCTACGGCTTGCGACGCCGCCGCAATCTGCTGCCTGTTTCCTGGGTGCCGCACTGGCAGCGCCTGGCACCCTGGCTGGGCGTGGCCCTGATCCTGGCGGCCGCGCTGGCCTCGCTGCTCTGGCAGGCCGCCTGGCCATCGGTCACGGTGGTGGCGATCCTGCTGCTGATCACGGGCCTGCTGCTGAGCGCGCCGCAGGAACCGGAGCAGGTGCTGCTGGCGGCCACGCTGGGCGGCTACATCGCGTTCTCGCTGCAACTGCAGAGCTTCCCGGCCTGGGCCCTCGCGTTCGCCTGGGTCATGGCCGGCGTGCAGATCCACCTGCAGCGCCGCTGGGTTCCCGACGAACGCCTGCGCGCCGACACCCAGGGTCGGGCCGCCGGCCTGCTGCTGGTGACGGTGCTGCTGCCGACCTGCTTCGCCTGGGTGGCCGAACGCTCGGGCACGCGGCTGGTGCTGGCCGCGCTGCTGCTCGCGCTCACGCCCGCGCTCGTCGGGCACCCGATGGCGCCGACCCTGGCGCTGCCGGTCGCGGTGGCCACCGTGCTCGGGTTGACCTGGATCCAGCGGCAATCGCTGCGCTTCGCGCGCTGGCTGGCGGCCCGGTTCTAAACTCGCTCCCTTTTGGGGAGCCTCCATGAAACCGGTCCAGTTCAACCTGCATGGGCAGGTCATCGTGATCACCGGCGCGTCGCAAGGCATCGGCGCCGCCTGCGCGCAGCGGCTCTCGCGCGACGGTGCCGCGGTGGCGCTGTGGGATGTCGACGACAGCCGCGGCCAGGCGGTGGCCGATGCGCTGGGCGCCGAAGGCCAGCGCGCGCACTACCTGCACTGCGACGTCTCGAAGAAGGCCGAGGTCGACGCCGCGGTGGCCGGCACGCTGGCCGCCTTCGGCCGCATCRACGGGCTGGTCAACAACGCCGGCATCTTCAAGGCGGCCGATTTCCTCGAGATCACCGAGGCCGACTGGGACGCGGTGATCGACATCAACCTGAAGGGCTCGTTCCTGGTCGGCCAAGCGGTTGCGCGCGAGATGGTGAAGACCGGCGGCGGCGCGATCGTCAACATGAGCTCGGTGAACAGCGTGATGGCGATCCCGAGCATCGCGAGCTACAACGCGAGCAAGGGCGGCATCAACCAGCTGACGCGCGTGATGGCGCTGTCGCTGGCCGACCACGGCATCCGCGTCAACGCGGTGGCGCCCGGCACGATCGCGACCGAGCTCGCGAAGAACGCGGTGCTGGGCAGCGAGGAGGCGCGCGCCCGCATCATGAGCCGCACGCCGATGAAGCGGCTCGGCGAGCCGGGCGAGATCGCCGACGTGACCGCCTTCCTGCTGAGCAGCGCGGCCAGCTACATGACCGGCGAGATCGTCTACGTGGACGGCGGGCGGCTCACGCTGAACTACACGGTGGCGACATGAGCGCCGCGGCCGGGGACACTGCAAGCGCCGCTCTGGAAGGCGGCTGCCTGTGCGGGCGCATCCGCTACCGCGCCGCGCCCGACCAGCGCGAGGGCTACTACTGCCACTGCCGCATGTGCCAGCTGGCCTTCGGCAACACGCGCGTGCCGTTCCTGAACCTGCGGCGCGACCAGGTCGAGTGGCTGACCGAGCCGCCGAAGACCTATGCCTCGTCGAAGTTCGCGCTGCGCGGCTTCTGCGGCAACTGCGRCACGCCGCTGAGCTTCGCGTACGAGGGATCGCAGCACATGGACCTCTCGGTCGGCAGCCTGGACGACCCGTCGGCGATCACGCCGAAGGATCATTTCGCGATCGAGTCGAAGGTGGCGAACTGGGAGGTCGATGACGGGCTGCCGGGGACGCGGCTGGATGAGCACCTGAAGCTGACCGAGCGCTGGAAGGCGGCCTACGGCGACGACGTGCAGCCGGGCGCGGAGGTCGCGCGCGAGGCGCGCTGAGGCCTCGCGGCCCCGAACACATCAGGACGCTGAGCCGGCCTCGGTCTCGTTCATCGCCGCGAGGCATTCCTCGATCAGCGCGTGCAACCGCACCACGCGCTCGTCGCCCAGCCGCTCGTTGAACGCCACCTGCGCCCGCTTCCACTCGCGCCGCGCCTCGTCGCGCTTGACGCGGCCGGTGGCGGTGGCCTCGACGACGCGGCTGCGGCCGTCTTCGCCCGGCCCGACCGTGACCCAGCCCTGCGCCACCAGCGGCTGCAGGTTGCGCGTCAGCGTCGACGCGTCCATCTCCATGTGGGCCGCCAGCACGCCGGGCTTCACCGGCCCGAGCGACACCAGCTGCGACAGCAGCGAGTACTGCGTCGTCTTCAGGTCGGCATCGGCGACGATGCGGTCGAAGTGCTGGCTGACACGGCGTGACAGCTGGCGCACCTTCAGGCTGGTGCAGCCGTGGGGACCTGTCGCTTTCGGTTCGGCTTTCGGATCAGTCTTCATCGTGGCGCTTGGCATGATCAAACAATTGTAGCTACAATCATTGCAATTGCAACTTTAAGCCCTGCCGGGCGACCGATCATGGACACACCCGTCGTCGATGCCGCCGCCGTGCTGGCCCAGTGGGAGGCCGAGGCCGCCGCGCACCGTGCCCGCCTGCTGCCGCCGGGGGTGGCCCGCCCCGACCAGGTCGCCGGGCTGAGCGGCCTGCAGTTCTTCCAGGCCATCTTCGACGGCCACCTGCCCCCGCCGCCGATCGGCGAGACGATGGACTTCCTGCCGATCGAGATGTCGCCCGGCCGCGCGGTGTTCCAGGGCACGCCGCTGCTGCGCCACTACAACCCGCTCGGCACGGTGCACGGCGGCTGGATCGCGACGCTGCTCGACTCGTGCGTCGGCTGCGCGGTGCACACCACGCTCGCCGCCGGCAAGGCCTACACCACCGCCGAACTCAAGATCAACTATGTGCGCGCCGTCACCCAGCGCGTGCCGGTGTTGCGCGCCATCGGCAGCGTGATCCACGTCGGCGGCCGCATGGCCACCGCCGAAGGGCGCCTGGTCGGCCCCGACGGCAAGCTGTACGCCCACGCTTCCACCACCTGCTTCATCTTCGACGCCTCCTGAACGGACACCTTCCCATGCGACTCCTCCACACCATGCTGCGCGTCGGCGACCTGCAGCGCTCGATCGACTTCTACACCAACATCATGGGCATGACGCTGCTGCGCCAGTCCGAGAACCCGTCGCAGCACTACTCGCTCGCCTTCCTCGGCTACGGCCCGAACCCGGAGCATGCCGAGCTGGAGCTGACCTACAACCACGGCGTCAGCTCGTATGACCTTGGCACCGCCTACGGCCACATCGCGATCGCGGTGCCCGATGCCGCCGCGGCCTGCGACCGCATCCGCGCCGGCGGCGGCAACGTCACGCGCGAGGCCGGGCCGGTCAAGGGCGGCAGCACCGTCATCGCCTTCATCACCGATCCGGACGGCTACAAGGTCGAACTGATCGAACGCCGCTTCGACTGAGCCCTGCGCCGAGGACACCCGCCATGCTCTCCCACCGCATTTCCACCTCGCTCGGCCGCCGCGGCATCCACTACGCGTGGGTGATCGCTGCCGTCACCTTCTTCGCGATGCTGACCACCTCGGCCGCGCTCGGCCTGCCGGGCGCGATGATGCAGCCGCTGTCGAAGGAGTTCGGCTGGACCACCGACCAGCTGTCGTCCGTCTTCGCCGTGCGCTTCGCACTGTTCGGCCTGCTCGGGCCGTTCGCCGCGATCTTCATCGCTCGCTTCGGGCTGCCGCGCATCATGGTGGCGGCCGCCAGCCTCATCGCGGTCGCGATGGTCCTGGCCACCGGCATCACGCAGCTGTGGCAGCTGTTCCTGCTGTGGGGGCTGATGCTGGGCTGCGGCACCGGCCTCACCGCGCTGGTGCTGGGCGCGATGGTCGCGAACCGCTGGTTCACCGCCAACCGCGGGCTGGTGGTCGGCATGTTCGCCGCGAGCACCGCCACCGGGCAGCTGATCTTCCTACCGCTCGCGGCCTGGATCATCGAGCACCACGGCTGGCGCTATGCGGTGATCCCGATCTTCATCGCCTGCGTGATCGTGGCGGCACTGGTCACCTTCTTCATGCGCAACCACCCGAGCGAGCTGGGGCTGCTGTCGCTCGGCGAACCCGAAGGTACCGCGGTGCCGCCGGTGCCGGCCGCCGCGCCGCTGAACTTCCTCGGGCCGTTCAAGGTGCTGCGCGAGGCCTCGCGCAACCGCACGTTCTGGATCCTCGCGGCCAGCTTCTTCATCTGCGGGCTCAGCACCAACGGCCTGCTGCAGACGCACTTCATCTCGCTGTGCAGCGACAACGGGCTGTCGGCCGTGCCGGCGGCGTCGGTGCTGTCGATGATGGGCGCGTTCGACCTGGTCGGCACCACGCTGTCGGGCTACCTGTCCGACCGCTACGACAACCGCAAGCTGCTCTTCTGGTACTACGGGCTGCGCGGGCTGTCGCTGTTCTGGCTGCCGTATTCCACGTTCACGCTGTACGGCCTCGCGACTTTCGCGATGTTCTACGGGCTGGACTGGATCGCGACCGTGCCGCCCACCGTGAAGCTCGCCGCGCAGGAGTTCGGCAAGGAGCGCGCCGGCATGATCTTCGGCTGGGTGTTCGCATCGCACCAGTTGGGCGCGGCGGTGGCGGCCTATGGCGCGGGACTGACGCGCACGCTGCTGCTGACGTACAACCCGGCCTTGTTCGCGGCGGGTGCGGCCTGCCTGGTGGCGGCGGTGTCGGTGCTGTTGATCCGGCGGCAGGCGACCGCAGCAGCTGCCTTGAAGACAGCGTAGAAGCTTCATGCCCTTGTCATGAACGCTTTCCACAGTGGCGGGCTTTGCACCACCACTTGGGAAGCCGTTCATGACCATCGACACCTCACGCCGCCAGTTCATCCGCGATGTCGCCCTCGGCACCGTTGCCGTCGGCGGTGGATTGGGCCTTGCGGGTTGCGGCGGCAGCGATGACGGTCCTTCCGAGGCTGGCGCTGACGCCGGCGCGGGCGTCGAGTTCAAGCATGGTGTCGCGAGCGGCGACCCGCTGAGCGACCGCGTGATCCTGTGGACGCGCGCGACGCCGGCCACCGAGTCGACGCTGCAGCTGAACTGGGAACTCGCCAGCGACAGCCAGTTCGCGAGCATCGTCAAATCGGGCAGCGTCAGCACCAGCGCGGCGCAGGACTACACCGCCAAGGTCGACGTCTCTGGTCTGGCCGCCAACACCGTCTACCACTACCGCTTCGGCATCGGCAGCAAGCGCTCGGCCACCGGCCGCACCAAGACCTTGCCGGTGGGCAGCGTGTCGCAGGTACGGCTCGCGGTGTTCTCGTGCTCGAACTACCCGGCCGGCTACTTCAACGTGTACGCCGAGGCCGCCAAGCGCAACGACTTCGACGCCGCGCTGCACCTGGGCGACTACATCTACGAGTACGACGCGGCCGGCTATGCGTCGGACACCGCTGCCGCGCTCGGCCGCGTCTCCGATCCGGCCAACGAGACGCTGACGCTCGCCGACTACCGCCACCGCTATGCGCAGTACCGCGGCGATGTCGACCTGCAGGCGCTGCATGCCGCGACGCCGATGATCGCGGTGTGGGACGACCACGAGGTCGCCAACGACACCTGGACCGGCGGGGCCGAGAACCACACGCCCGCGACCGAAGGCAGCTTCAGCGCGCGCCGCGCGGCCGCCATCCAGGCCTACCTGGAGTGGATCCCGATCCGCCTGCCGGACGCGAGCAAGCCGGACCAGATCTACCGCTCGTTCGATTTCGGCTCGCTGCTGTCGTTGCACATGCTGGACACGCGCCAGGTCGGTCGCGACCAGCAGCTGAGCTATGCGAACTACATCACTGCGTCGGGCTT
This sequence comes from Rhizobacter sp. P5_C2, assembly GCF_054049715.1. Classification (NCBI taxonomy): domain Bacteria; kingdom Pseudomonadati; phylum Pseudomonadota; class Betaproteobacteria; order Burkholderiales; family Sphaerotilaceae; genus Rhizobacter; species Rhizobacter sp. P5_C2. The sequence goes on from NZ_JBFULV010000056.1 coordinate 16,732, forward strand.
CGATGCGAAGGGCTTCACCGACGCGGTCGGCAACCCGACGCGCCAGCTGATGGGGGCCACGCAGACGGCCTGGCTGCAGTCGAAGCTGCAGGCGTCCACGGCCACCTGGCAGGTGCTCGGCCAGCAGGTGCTGATGGCGCGCATGAACGTGCCGGCGCCGATCGTCACGCAGCAGATCAGCGTGGCCGCGTATGGCGCGATCGCGACGAAGGCGGCCACCGCGCCGGGAACGCTGACACCGACCGAGCAGGCGATCCTCGCGCAGCCGGCGATCCCGTACAACCTCGACGCCTGGGACGGCTATGCGGCCGCGCGTGAAACCGTGCTCGGCACGGCGCGTGCGTACGACAAGAACCTGATCTCGCTGGCCGGCGATACGCACAACGCGTGGGCCAGCGACCTGAAGGATTTGTCGGGGAATGCGGTCGGCGTGGAGTTCGCGACCTCGTCGGTGACGTCGCCCGGCTTCGAGACCATCTTCACGACCGAGGAGCCGACCGCGTTCGCGGCCGCGCTGACGCAGCTGATCGGGCCGCTGCAGTATGCGCAGACCAGCCTGCGCGGCTACATGGTGCTGAACGTGACGGCGAGCGAGGCGCGTGCCGACTGGGTGTTCGTCGACACGATCCTGAAGCGCGAGTACGCGGCGAGCACCGGGCGCAGCCTGCGCACGCTGCCAGGGGCTGCCAACCGCAAGCTGGTCGAGGTCTGATCAGGCGCGCAGCGCGCTGGCTTCCTTCGCCAGCTGCGTGATGCGTGCCCAGTCACCCGCCTTCACCGCATCCGCCGGCGTCAGCCAAGACCCGCCGCACACCTTGACGTTGGGCAAGGCCAGGAACTGCGGCGCCGTCTCCAGCGTGATCCCGCCGGTCGGGCAGAACACCACGTCGGTGAACGGCCCGGCCAGCGCCTTCAGCATCGGGATGCCGCCGGCCTGCATCGCCGGGAAGAACTTCAGGAAGAAGTAGCCGTCGGCGTTGGCCTGCATCACCTCGCTGCCGGTTGCCGTGCCGGGCAGCAGCGGCAGGCCCATCTCGCGGCACGCGCGGCCGATCTCGCTGGTGTAGCCCGGGCTCACCGCAAACTGGCAGCCGGCGTTCAGCGCCGCCTTCGCATCGGCCACGCTGCGCACGGTGCCGGCGCCGAGGATGGCCTCGGGTACCTCTCTCGCGATCGCCTCCATGCACTGCAGCGCCACCGGCGTGCGCAGCGTCACTTCGAGCACCTTGACGCCACCCTCCACCAGCGCACGGGCCATCGGCACCGCGTCGGCCAGCTGGTTGATGACGATCACCGGGATCACCGGGCCATGGCCGGCCAGTTCGAGCGTGTTCATGCGGGGTTCTCTCGTCGAAGGTTTGAAGGGTTCAGAGCCAGGTGACCGCGCCCTGCTCGGCGCTCAGCACGTTGCGGCGCATGCCGCCGAACAGGTCGCGGCCGAGGTCGTGGGTGTTGTTCTCCTGCTGCTGCGCGTCGATCTGCGCGACCTCGCGGGCCGCCCATTCTGCGTCGGGCACCAGCGCCTGCAAGGTGCCGGCGACCGCGTCGAGCCGGATGATGTCGCCGTTGCGCACCTTGCCGAGCGGGCCGCCGCCAAGCACCTCGGGGCTCACGTGAATCGCCGCCGGCACCTTGCCCGACGCGCCGCTCATGCGGCCGTCGGTCACCAGCGCCACCTTGAAGCCCTTGCCCTGCGCCACCGCCAGCGGCGGCGTCAGCTTGTGCAGCTCGGGCATGCCGTTCGCGCGCGGCCCCTGGAAGCGCACGACGGCGATGAAATCGCGCTCCAGTTCGCCGGCCTTGAAGGCGGCCAGCAGCTCTTCCTGTGCGTTGAAGACCAGCGCCGGCGCCTCGACGACGTGCCGGTCTTCCGGCACCGCCGAGATCTTGATCACCGCCCGGCCGAGGTTGCCGGTCAGCAGCTTCAGGCCGCCCGACGGGCTGAACGGCGCGGCCGCGGTGCGCACCACGCTGTCGTCGTTGCTCTGCGCCGGCAGCGGCGACCAGGTCAGCCGTTCGCCATCACCGTGCGGCAGCGTGCCGTAGGCCGCGATGCCGCCTTCGGCCACCGCGGCGACATCGGCATGCATGTAGCCCGCATCGAGCAACTCGCGGATCACGAAGCCCGGCCCACCGGCCGACTGGAACTGGTTCACGTCGGCACTGCCGTTCGGGTAGACGCGCGCCAGCAGCGGCGTGGCATGCGACAGCTCGGAGAAATCGGTCCAGTCGATCAGGATGCCGGCGGCGCGCGCCACCGCGACCCAGTGGATCAGGTGGTTGGTCGAGCCGCCGGTGGCCAGCAGCGCGACCATCGCGTTGACGATCACCCGCTCGTCGACCAGCCGGCCGATCGGCGTGAAACGCCCTCCCCCCTGCGTGATCGCGAGCGCGGCGCGCACCGCCTCGCGCGTCAGCGCCTCGCGCAACTGCGCATGCGGGTGCACGAACGCGGCGCCGGGCACGTGCAGCCCCATCGCCTCGAGCAGCATCTGGTTGCTGTTGGCGGTGCCGTAGAAGGTGCAGGTGCCGGCGCCGTGGTACGCGGCCGATTCGGCCTCGAGCAGCTGGTCGCGGCCGACCAGGCCTTGCGCGTACTTCTCGCGCACCTTCGATTTCTCGGTGTTCGACAGCCCGGTGCCCATCGGCCCGGCCGGCACGAACACGCACGGCAGGTGCCCGAAATGCAGCGCGCCGATCAGCAGCCCGGGCACGATCTTGTCGCACACGCCGAGCAGCAGCGCGGCATCGAACACGTCGTGCGTCAGCGCGACCGCAGTGCCCATCGCGATGGTGTCGCGCGAGAACAGGCTGAGCTCCATGCCGGGCAGGCCCTGCGTCACGCCGTCGCACATCGCCGGCACGCCGCCGGCCACCTGCACCGTCGCGCCGCGGCGCTGGGCCTCGTCGCGGATGATGTCGGGGAAGCGCTCGTACGGCTGGTGCGCCGACAGCATGTCGTTGTACGAGGTGACGACGCCGAGGTGCGGCGAGCGTTGCGCCACCACCTTGAACTTGTCGTTGGCCGGCAGTGCGGCAAAGGCATGCGCGACGTTGGCACAGCCCATGCGGTCGGAACCGCGCTGGCGCATCGCCAGCTTGTCGATCCGGGCCAGGTAGGCGGTGCGCGTCGGGGTGCTGCGTTCGCGGATGCGGTGGGTGACTTCCTGCAGGGCTTGTTTCATGGGCGGCACCTCGCGGCCGGGGTCGTAACCAGGCTTTCGAGTATCGCGTAACCAAGTTACATCGTCAAATCAACAGCGCATCCCCTGCGCGTCGATGGGGCCTGGGCCTCACCCCCCCGCCGGCGGGGCGTGCTGCTTCGCCCGTTCGAGCAGGGCGTTGCAGCCCTCGCCCGAAGGCTGCCGCTCGCCCACGTCGACCAGCGGGATCAGCGCGGCCAGCGGATTCAGCAGGCCGAGCAGCACGCTGGCGCCGACCTTGCGTGCGAGCGGCGCCTTCTCGAGCGAGATCTTCGGATCGCTGAACGTGCCTTGCACGCGCAGTGGCGTGCGCAGCGTGAGCGGACTGAAGTCCTTCGGCGTGACGACCGCGCGCAGGTCCATGTTCTCTTCGGCGAGTGACAGGGTGCCGTCGGCCCAGATCGTCGAATCCTTGGTGTCGACCACCATCGCGCGCGGCCGCAGCACGCCCTTCTTCGCTTGCAGGTCGACCAGCGCACAGTCGATCGTCAACAACTCATCGCCCTTGGCCATCACGCCGAGCGCCTGCGCCAGGTCGAGGCCAGCGCCCTCGACGGCCAGGTGCGACACCTTGCCTTCGACGATGCGCGTGACGACCGTGCCGTCCAGGCTGCCGAGGATCTCGGCGGTCGAGCGGCCCTCGCCCTTCAGCCTGGCCTGGCCGATCAGGCGGCCCGTCACGTAGGGCGGCTTGTCGGCCGGCCGGCCCTGGTTCAGCCAGCGCTCCAGGCGCACGCCGCTCCAGCGCAGGTCGCTGTCCCACAGCGCGAGCTTCGGCTTGCCATCCAGCGACACCGCGCCGGCCAGGCTCCCGTCCGCCGTGCTGGCCACCAGGTCGGTGATCGCGAGCTTGCCGTCAGCCAGCGTCAGGTGGGCGCGCAGCGGTTCCAGTGGCAACGCGAAGATCCGGCCCAGCTCGGCCCGGTCGAAGGCCAGCAGAACGTTCGCATCCATCGCGCTGAGCGACGGAAGATCGAACGCGCGGTTCGGCAGCACCCGATCGCCGGGCTTTTTCGGCGGCTTCTGCCCGGGCGCGACGGCGGGCGCCGGTGCGGGCCCGACGCCGATGCTGGGCAGCAGGTCGGCCAGCAGCAGCCGCGGCCCGGCGACCTTGCCCGACAGCCGCGGAACCTTCGGGCGCATGTCGTAGGTCAGCGCGGCATTCAGCCGGCTGTTGCCGACCGTCGCGTCGTCGACCAGCACGTTCCACACGTCGCCATGCTTGGCGACGCGGCCTTCGATCTCGAACGGCCCGGTGGTCGGCAGCGTGACGCCCAACGGGTCGCCGATCGCCGACAGCGAGGCGCCGCTCACGCGCACCTTCCCCGTCATGCCGCCCAGCTTCATCACGTCGGTCACGGTGCCGCGGAAGCGCAGCGCAGCGCGGCCGCCGGCATCCAGGCTCAGCGTCACCGGCACCGGCGGTGCGTCGTCATCGCTGGCCAGCAGCGGCATCACGCCGATCGACCGCAGACCGCCTTCGAGCGAGAAGCCGCCATAGGTGCCGGTCGCGCGCACGACGAGGCCGGTCAGCGGCGCTGAGGCGGCACCGGCGGGCAGCGGTGCCGACGTGTCCTGGTCGGCCAGGCGCACATCCGCGTGGATGTCGGCCTTCAACGGCGCATCGACGACCGTCAGCTCGCCGTTGGTCACCGACAGCGAGCGCACGCGCGGCAGCCGCGTGCCCTTTTCCTGCTGGGCCTTCGGCTCGCCGAACTGCCATGACGCGCTGCCGTCGGCCCGGCGCTCGGCATGCACGATCAGCCGGTCGGCGTGCAGGCGCTTGATGTCGAGCGCGTCGCCACGGTGTGCGCGCCACAGCGCCGCGTAGGCGACACGCAGCTGGGCGTTCTCGGCACGCAGGAAGTACGGATCCTTGCTCCACGCGGCGCTGCCGATCTCCAGCAACGGGATGTCGACACGCAACCCGCCGAGCAGGTGGACGCGGCCCTGGTCCGCGCCGTCGGCGAGGCGCACGTCGCGCTTCAGCGTGTCGGCCAGCATCCGCTGCGCCGGGCCGACGAGGAACGGCCAGCCCAGCGCCTCGCAGGCGGCGAACGCCACCAGCACGGCGCCGGCCAGGCCGAGCAGGCTCCACGACCATGCACGACGCCGCGACACGGGATCAGTCGCCGATGAGCGAGCGCTGGTGCGAGACCGGCGGGCGCGACGGGTTGTTGACGACCTCGTGCTCGCCGAGGCCGATCGGCCGGCCGCTGACGGCCGAGGCGGCCATCGCGAGCAGGCGGATCATCCTGCTGCTGTTGGCGTCCCAGTACTCGGCGATGTCGGTATCGACACGCAGCAGCACCAGGTCGGGGTCGTCCTTGCCTTGCGGGAACCACGGCTTCGCGGCAGCCGTCCAGAGCTCGTCGATGCGGGGACGGTCGTTCACGATCGCGGCGTGGCCGCTGATCGACACGTAGGTCGCGTCGCCTTCATCGGTGAAGGCCAGGTTGACGCGATCGAGCTGGTGCACCTTGGCCGAGCGCTCGCTGGTGAAGAACCAGAAGCTGCCGTCGGCATCGACCTCGAGCGCGGCCATCGGGCGGCCGAGCAACCGGCCGTCGGGGGCCTGGGTGGTCAGCATCGCGATGTCGATGCCCTCGACCAGGTCGACGATCTTCTTCAGGTTCTCGTGGCGTTGCGGGTGGATCTTCATCGTGCGGCCCCTGCTTGAACGGAATTCGTCCGAGCTTAGGCCGCAGCATCCGCACGCTCTATCGGCGAGGGCCGCCACGGGATGTGCGCGATGTCCTACCTCGGTATCGCGATGGGTTCCACGGGGGTTCTATTGCAGGCGCAACTCGACGCGCCGTGCCGCCTTCGGATCGCCGTCGCCGGTGGTCACCGCCGGCTTGCTGAGCTGCAGGTGGTCGGCGGTGACGCCGTTTGCTTCGAGCGCATGCTGCACGCGCAGCGCGCGGCGCTTCGCCAGCTCGGCGTTCGCGGCCGCATCGCCGCTCGCATCGTGGAAGCCGGAGATCAGCACGGTGCCGCCGTTCGAGCGGGCCGCTTCGGCCACGCGGTTCAGCACGTCGGTGGCATCGGCGGGCAGGCTGTCCTGGCCGACCTCGAAGTAGATGCGCTCGGCCGCGGACGTGTCGGCGGTGGTGGCAACGGCCGTGCCGCTGGCCTTCGGCGCATGCAGCACGCGCGACGCCGCCAGGCCGATGACCCCGGCCAGCACCAGCGCCACCACGAAGGCCACCGCCCCCAGTGCGACCTTCTGCACGTCGTCGTCTTGGTCACTCATCGCATGCTCCCGGCGGAAGAAAATTCATTCTAGAGTGTCGGTCATGCTCGACTCCGTGATCGAAACCGGCGTGGCGCCCGTGCGCGACCCCGCCAAACTGCTGGCCGAGGTGCATGCGAGCTGGGGCGGCCGCGGCGACCTGTGGATCTTTGGCTACGCGTCGCTGATCTGGCGCCCCGAGTTCGAGGCCGCCGAGCAGCGGCCCGCCCAGGTGCATGGCTGGCACCGCGCGCTCGAGATGCGGTCGCGCATCAACCGCGGCACGCCCGAGTGCCCGGGCCTGGTGTTCGCGCTGGTGGCCGGCGGCTCGTGCCGCGGCATGGTCTACCGCATCGAGCGCGAGCGCGTCGACGACGAATTGCCGAAGCTGTGGGCGCGCGAGATGCCGACCGGCGTCTACGATGCCCGCTGGCTGCCGTGCCGCACGCCGCAGGGCGCGGTGAGCGCGCTCGGCTTCACGCTGAGCCGCAGCAGCCCGAACTACACCGGCACACTGAGCGACGAGCACCTGCTCGGCGTGCTGCGCAGCGCCTGCGGGCGCTATGGCACGACGCTCGACTACCTGATGGAGACGGCGCGCTCGCTGCGCCAGTGCGGGATCCGCGACCGCGGCATCGAGCGGCTGGTGGCCCTGGTCGAGCGCCACGCGCTCTAGCGCGAGTCGCCGAACAGCGCTGGGCTGTACGCCGCCCTGACGCGATCGAGGTCGCCTTCGCTGTCGACATCCATCAGCACGCCGGAATCATCCACATCGACCGCCTGCGCCGGGTAGCGCGCCACCAGGCGGCGTGCGCCTTCGTCGCCGGTCAGCATCACCAGCTCGGTGTACAGCTCGGCCGCAAAGCCCACCGGATGGCCGCGCCGGCCCTTGTACTGCGCATAGCTCACCGGATGGTGCTCGAGTTGCTGCGCCACCGCCACCAGCGTCGACGGCATCACCATCGGCATGTCGCCCGGCAGCACCAGCCAGCCCGACGCATCGGAGCAGGCCGCCACGCCCGAGGCAATCGAGAAACCCATGCCGAGGCGCTGCGCGTTGACCGGCGAGCCCGATCCGACCGTCGGCAGCATCACGATGTCGCGCGTCGCGACGTGGAATGCGGCCTCTTCGGCCAGCACCTCGGTGGCGACGACGATCACCGGCAGGTGCGTCGCGAGCGCGTGCCGAAGCGTCGTCCCGAGAACGCTGGACGCTCCGAGGCTCTGCGTGAGCTTGTGCTGCGTGCCGCCGAAACGGGAACCCCGTCCCGCGGCGAGCACGATGATCGCCGGCCGCGCCTTCATCAGGCCACCCCCTACGTTCTTGTTGGTCATGGCAGCCGGCGCATCACCGCACGCAAGCCCTTGGCTGCAAGAATGGAATCGTTTGCTTTCGCCGCCTAGTGGGGCGTTCACTTAAGGCATTCCCCGCAGGGTGTTTTGTTCCCTGCGGTATTTTTTCTCTGCGACATACTGCCAGCATGCCCGACATCGCCGACCTCCGTAAAAGTTACGAACGCGCCGAACTCGACGAGACCGCCTCGCGCAGCGACCCGCTCGAACAGTTCGGGCTGTGGTTCCAGCAGGCGCTCGACGGCCAGTTGCCCGAGCCGAATGCGATGACCCTCGCGACGGTGGGGCCCGACCAGCGCCCGTCGACGCGCGTCGTGCTGATCAAGGGCTTCGATGCGCGCGGCCTGGTCTGGTACACCAACTACGACAGCCGCAAGGGCCGCGAGCTGGCCGGCCACCCGTGGGCCGCGCTGCAGTTCCATTGGGTCGAACTCGAGCGCGTGGTGCGCGTCGAGGGCCGGGTCGAGCGCACCAGCGAGGCCGAGTCGGATGCCTACTTCCAGTCGCGCCCGCTCGATTCGCGGCTCGGCGCCTGGGCCTCGCCGCAGAGCGAGGTGATCGGTTCGCGCGCCGTGCTGGTGGCCAACGCCGCCAAGGCCGCGGCGCGCTTCGCGCTGAACCCGCCGCGCCCGCCGCACTGGGGCGGTTTTCGCCTCGTGCCGGACAGCTGGGAGTTCTGGCAGGGCCGCAAGTCGCGCCTGCACGATCGCCTGCGCTACCGGCAGGCCGATGGCGGCTGGCGGCGCGAGCGCCTCGCGCCCTGATCAGCTCTCCGTCGGCAGGAAGCCGATGTTCTCGCCGGGCAGGCGCGCCTGGGCCAGGCGGTCCAGCGCGGCCAGGAAGGCCTTGAAGTCGATCGGCTTGGTCCAGTAGTCGTCGAAGCCCGCCTCGCGCGCCCGCGAGACGTCTTCCGGCATCGCGTTGGCCGACAGCGCGACGATCGCCGTGCCGGCCAGTGCCGGATCGGCCCGCAACCGGCGCAGCACCTCGGCACCATCGATGTCGGGCAGTTGCATGTCGACCAGCACCACGTCGGGCCGCGAGCGCTGCGCGAGGCGCACGCCCGAGATCCCATCCACCGCAACCGCCAGCGCCACGTGGCCATGGTGGGCGAGCAGCTCCTGCACGAGCAGCACGTTGACCGGGTTGTCCTCGATGTAGAGCAGGCGCAGCGGCGCGGCCGGTGCGGTCGGCGCGATCGGGATCAGGATCGACGGCGCCGATGCGGGCAAGGCTTGCGGTGACGACAACGCCGCGGCACCGGCGGCCGCCCGCAGCACGATGCGGAACTCGCTGCCGTGCCCCGGCTCGCTGTCGACGCCAATGTCGCCGTGCATCAGCTTGACCAGGTGGTGCACGATGGCCAGCCCGATGCCGGTGCCCTGGATCGCGTCGCGCTCCGCGCCCAGCCGGTTGAAGGGCTCGAACAGGTGGCGCCGCTGCGCGGCCGACATGCCGCGGCCGTTGTCGCGCACCTTGATCGTCCAGGCCGGCGCGCCCTGCCACGCGCCGCGTTCCACGGCCAGCCACACGTGGCCGCCCGCGCTGTTGTACTTGATGGCATTGCTCATCAGGTTGGCGAGCACCTGCCGCACGCGCCGCGGGTCGCCGAGCACCTGGGCCGCTGTCGGCGCGGCCTGCACGCTGACGCCGGCCTCGTCGGCCTGCGGCCGGGTCCACTGCAGCACGTCCTGCAGCGCGGCCTGCAGCGGCACCGCCTCGTGGGCGAGCGGCATGCTGCTCGACTCGATCGACGCGAGGTCGAGCACGTCGTCGATCAGCGCGAGCAGGTGCTGGCCGGCCGAGCGGATCCGCTCCACGCGCTCGCCCTGCGCCAGGCTGAGCGGATCGCCGATGTCGGCCGACAGCAGCTGCGCGAAGCCGAGCACCGCATTGAGCGGCGTGCGCAGCTCATGGCTCATGCGCGCCAGGAACTCGCTCTTCGCGCGGCTGGCCTGCTCGGCCGCCGCCTTGTCCTGCAGCGCCTGCTCGGCGCGCTTGCGCTCGGTGATGTCCCAGTTCACGCCGAGCAGCCGCTCCGGGCGGCCCTGCGCGTCGCGCTGCACATGGCCGCGCGTGGCCAGCCAGCGCACCGAACCGTCGGGCCAGATCACGCGGAACTCGTGCTCGAGCTCGCTGCCGTCGCGCGCCGCCTCGTCCATCTTGCGCTGCAGCTCGGCCACGTCGTCGGGGTGCCGCGAGCCGTCGCGCAGCTCGTTGGCGCCCAGCGGTCCGTCCGGGCGGTGGCCGCGCAACCGGAACATCTGCGCATCCCATTGCGAGGCCTGGGTGCGCAGGTCGCGCTCCCAGGTGCCGATGCCCGCCGATTCGGCGGCGAGCATCGTGCGCTCCTGCACCCGCCGCAACTGAGCGCGGGTGCTGTGCAGTTCGGTGATGTCGATGTTGACGCCGAAGGCCATCAACCGGCCGTTGACGCGTTCGCGCCGCGACCAGGCCGACACCCAGCGCACCTCGCCGTCGCTCGCACGGCGGATGCGGAACTCCGACTGCAGCCCCTGCTGCGTGCCGCGCTCGGCGATCTCGTCGTGCGACTGCATCGCCGCGCGGTCGTCCGGGTGCACCAACTCCTGCGCCCAGCGCTCCTCGCTCGGCACGCCGTCCTGCGGGCGCAGCCCGTAGATGCGGAACATCTGCTCGTTCCATTCGCCCTGGCGCGCCTCGATGTCGACCGTCCAGATGCCGACGCCCGCGGCGTTGGTGACCATGTCGATGCGGCGCGCGAAGGCCTGCGCCTGCTCGCGCTCGGCGATCTGCGCGCTGCGGTCGAGCGAGACGCCGGACAGCGCGATCGCCCGCCCCTGCGCGTCGCGCTCGGCGACGCGGCGCGTCAGCAGGTGGCGGTAGCTGCCGTCCTGGTTCAGGTAGCGCGCCTCGACGTCGACGACACGGTGCGTCGCGATGGCTTCGTCGGCCGCGCGCAGCACCGCGTCGCGGTCGTCGGGGTGGGTGGTCGAGCGCATGTACTCGAGCGTCAGGCCGTCGGGCGGGCGCGGGATGCCCATCACCTGGTAGCCCCAGTCGTTGAAATAGATGCGCTGCGTCGCCAGGTCGATGCGCCACACCGACACCGAGGCCAGCGTGACCGCGCGGTTCAGCTTGGCGGTCAGCGCCTCGATCTCGCGCAGGCGCGTCGTGCCTTCGGTGTCGTCGAGCAGGATGCCGGTCATGCGCACCGGCCGGCCTTGCGGCCCGGGGTGCACCTCGCACAGCGAATGGAATTCCTTGACCTGGCCGTCCGGCAGCACGAGGCGGAACCAGGTCTCGTAGCGGCCCGGCGCCTCGCCGAAGCGCTCGTGTTCGCGGCGGAAGCGGTCGCGGTCGTCGGGATGGACACGCTCGCTCGCCTGGTCGAAATTGGGCACGCCGCCCGCCGGATCGAAGCCGCACAACCGGAACATGTGCGTGTCCCAGCGGCCCTCGCCGGTGCGCAGATCTCGCTCCCAGGCGCCGGTGCGGCCGAACTGCTCGATCAGCGCGAGCCGGGCCGCATCGACGGACGGCAGCACCAGCCACGCGAGCCAGCCGCTGTCGAGCCACACCGAGGTCCAGTCGAGTTCGAGCGAGGAGCCGGGGAACGCGATGCGCCCGCGACTGCTGGGGTCCGGGTGGCGCAGCGTGGCGACGAGTTCGCGGGCCAGCGCCTGCCAGCCTGCGTCAGCAATGCCGTGGTCGGACGCCCACCGCGCCGCGGCGGGGTTCACCTTCCACCGGCCATCGGCCCAGAGCCGCAGTGCCGGGGCCGGCGAAGAAAGCCACAAGGTGTCCATGCGCGGGCAAGTGTAGGGCTCCCGACCCTGCCCGCACCTACTCCGGGCGCACTTTCGACGCGAAGGTCTTGCGGAACTTCTCGACCTTCGGCGCGACGACGAACGCGCAATAGCCCTGCCCCGGATGCTGCGCGAAGTAGTGCTGGTGGTAGTCCTCGGCGCGCGAATAGTCGGCCAGCGGCAGCACCTCGGTGACGATCGGGCTCTTGTACGTACCGCTCGCCACCATCTCGGCGATCACCTCGCGGGCCACGCGCTCGTGCTCCGGCGATTCGAAGTAGATGCCCGAGCGGTACTGCGTGCCGACGTCGTTGCCCTGGCGGTTCAGCGTCGTCGGATCGTGCACGACGAAGAAGATCTCCAGCACCTCGCGCAGCGTGGTCTGCGCCGGGTCAAAGCTGACCCGCACCACCTCCACCGCGCCGGTGTCGCCGCTGCACACCTGCTCGTAGCTCGGGTTGCGCACCCGGCCGTTGCTGTAGCCGGACTCGACGCCGGTGACGCCCAGCACCCGCTCGTAGACCGCCTCGACGCACCAGAAGCAGCCACCGCCCAGCGTGATGGTTTGGATGGAAGTCGTGTTCATGAGATCTCCTTGGACAGCCCAGATGATTGCGCCCGCGCAGTTTGCAAGGCAAGGCGGCTCAGTCGGGCAGCGGTGTGCGTCCTGACAACGATGGCGGGCCGACCGGACCAAGCGTGAACGATTCACGCCTGTGAGCGCTGACTCGCCGGCACAATCCAGCCGCCACGCTGGCGCCCGCGCCGGTCCCTTGTCTACGTCCCCTCCGGAACCAGCGCATGAACAGCCTGCTGAACCTGCTCGGCATCGAATCCTGGAAGCCCATCCTGAGCGCGCTCGTGCTGCCGCCGGTGCCGCTGCTGCTGCTGGTGCTGATCGGCGCCCGGCTGATCCTGCCGCGCCGCGGCCTCGGCTGGCTGGTGATCCTGCTGTCCACGCTCGGGCTGTGGTTCAGCGCCTGCAGCGGCACCGCGCAGTTCCTGAACCAGGTCGCGCTGAAGGTGCCGCCGGCGCTGACCCGCGAGCAGGTTGCCGAGCTGAAGGCCGCGGCGCAGGCGAAGCAGCCGATCGCGATCGTCGTGCTCGGTGGCGGGCAGGAGGCGCTGGCGCCCGAATACGGCGTGGCCAACCTCAATTCGTTCTCGCTGGAGCGCCTGCGCTACGGCCTGTGGCTCGGCCGCGAGACCGGCCTGCCGGTCGCCTTCAGCGGCGGGCTCGGCTGGTCGCAGCCCGACGGCCAGCCGGAAGCGCAGACGGCGGCTCGCATCGCGGCCCAGGATTTCGGCCATCCGCTGAAATGGGTCGAGGACCAGTCGAAGGACACCCGCGAGAACGCCGCCCGCAGCGTCGCGTTGCTGAAGCCGGCCGGCATCACGCAGATCGTGCTGGTGACGCACGGCTGGCACATGCCGCGCTCGGTGGCGATGTTCGAAGACGCGGCGCGCGGCAGCATCAAGATCCAGCCGGCACCGATGGGCCTGGCGGTGCGGGTCGACACCAAGTCGCTCGAATGGGTGCCGACGGCGCGTGGCTTCACGAACGTGCGCAACGCGCTGCACGAGCTGCTGGGCAGCCTGGTGCGGGCCTGACGGTCCCCAAAAGTCGAAACCCCTCCCGACCTTGCGGTGGGAGGGGCGGGCAACTGACGTTGCCAACTCGGGGCTCCGGAGGAAGTGGGTCCAGGGCTCCTGGTGCGCAGGGACTGCGCCGGTGAGGTTGCCTGCATGCAGGCCCACCAAACTTAGACGACGCTCGGCGGCGATTCAAGGACGCATTCGAGGAATCTGCGTCGAATTGGTAACCGACAGCACCGCGCGTCAGCGCGCCGCCATCACGCCGGCGACGATCTGCGCCACCTTCTGCTCGACCTCGGCGTCCATGCGGATGCTGCGCCCCCATTCGCGCGCGGTCTCACCCGGCCACTTGTTGGTGGCATCCAGCCCCATCTTGCCGCCCAGCCCGCTGACCGGCGACGCGAAATCGAGGTAGTCGATCGGCGTGTTCTCGACCAGCGTCGTGTCGCGCACCGGGTCCATGCGGGTCGTGATCGCCCAGATCACCTCCTGCCAGTTGCGGATGTCGACGTCGTCGTCGGTCACGACGATGAACTTCGTGTACATGAACTGGCGCAGGAAGCTCCAGATGCCGAACATCAGCCGCTTCGCATGGCCGGGGTAGCTCTTGCGGATGCTGACGATCGCCATCCGGTAACTGCAGCCCTCGGGCGGCAGGTAGAAGTCGACGATCTCCGGAAACTGCTTCTGCAGGATCGGCACGAACACCTCGTTCAGCGCGACGCCCAGCACCGCCGGCTCGTCGGGCGGCTTGCCGGTGTAGGTGGAGTGGTAGATCGGATCGCGCCGGCGGGTCAGCCGGTCGATGCGGAACACCGGGAACCAGTCCTGCTCGTTGTAATAGCCGGTGTGGTCGCCGAACGGCCCTTCGAGTGCATGCAGGTATCCGCCGACCTCCTTCAGCGCCACGCCGTGCTCGCTGGTGCCGGTGAACCCGGCGGGCACCACCGGGATGTGGCCTTCGAGCACGATCTCGGCGCTGGCCGGGGCCTGCAGCATCCAGCCGGGCTCGCCGACCGCGGTGTCGACCACCTCGGTGCGGCTGCCGCGCAACAGGCCGGCGAACTGGTACTCGGACAGGCTGTCGGGCACCGGCGTGACGGCGCCGAGGATGGTCGCCGGATCGGCGCCGAGCGCCACCGCGATCGGGAACGGCTTGCCCGGGTTGGCGAGCGCGAAGTCGCGGAAGTCGAGCGCCCCGCCGCGGTGGGCCAGCCAGCGCATGATGACCTCGTTGCGGCCGATCACCTGCTGGCGGTAGATGCCCAGGTTCTGGCGGCGGCGGGCCGTCGGCGAAGCCTGCGGGCCGCGCGTGATCACCAGCCCCCACGTGATCAGGGGCCCCGCATCCAGGGGCCAGCAGGTCTGCACCGGCAACTCGCCGAGATCGACCTCGCTGCCTTGCAGGATCTCCTGCTGGCACGGCGCCGAGCGCACCGCGGACGGCTTCATGTCCCACAGCGCCTTGATCATTTGTAACAAACGGCCGGTGTCTTTCAGCCCCTTCGGCGGCTCCGGCTCCTTCAGGCTGGCCAGCACCCGACCCACGTCGCGCAGCTCGCTCACCTCGGTGGCGCCCATGCCCTGGGCCACCCGACGAGGCGTTCCGAACAGGTTCGTCAAGGCCGAAATTTTGTAACCAGCGGGGCGTTCGAACCACAGCGCCGGGCCGCCGGCGCGCAGCACGGAGTCGCTGATCGCTGTCATTTCGAGCCGCGCGGAGACTGGTTCGGCGATGCGTTTGAGCTCGCCGGCGCGTTCCAGGCCCGCCATGAAGTCCCTCAGGTCACGGTATTTCATGTCTTTTAGTTATGAAGAGTGGCATTCTTATCCTTGACTGGTTATGAATCAAGTTCCTAGAATTCGCGACACCCTGAGAACTGACCAGGGTAAACCCGCATACCACAGGAGGTGGCTGCGGGGATCACGCTGCCGACGAGCAAGCCGCGGAGCGGTTCCGGAGTCTCCCGGAGTCGATCTGCGGTCGATTATCACCGTCACCTCTCGCACCGCCGGGCCCCGTGCCGCGGCGGTGGAGGCGCAAGACGGACTGAAAAGGAGTGACATGACGACAGCGCTTCAACAATGGATCGCGGGATTTCAGGACGCCCGCGACACCGCCGCTCGATCGAGCGCGGTCTTTCTGCGTGACGTGGGCCACGGTCTGCTCGAGGTGAGCCACAACGGCCTGGCCCTGCTGGGGCTGGTGATCGTCGCGATCGTGCTGTTCGTCGGCGGCCGCGCCGACCTGCGCCATGCCGCCGAGGGCCGCGCGCTCGATTGGCTGCGGGCACGCCACGACGCCCGCGTCGAAGGCACCGCACTGGCGCTGAACGACCTGGTCGAGCCCGATGCCGTCAGCCGCGCCACCGCGGCCGACCCGCGCGACCTGACCAAGCAGCAGGCGGCCGTCGCGCTGTGGATCTCGCGCCGCTACCGCGTGGCCCCCGAGCCGGTCAGCCGGCTCGTCAAGGAGGCCTGGTCGGTCGGCGCCAAGTCGGGGCTCGACCCGACGCTGATCCTCGCGATCATGGCGATCGAATCCAGCTTCAACCCGTTCGCCCAGAGCTCGGTCGGCGCGCAGGGCCTGATGCAGGTGATGACCCGCGTGCACGACGACAAGTACGAAGCCTTCGGCGGCAACCATGCGGCGTTCGATCCGGTGACGAACCTGCGGGTCGGCGCCCAGGTGCTGAAGGAATGCATCGCGCGTGCCGGCGGTGTCGAGGCCGGGTTGCGCTTCTACGTGGGCGCCGCCAACCTGAACGACGACGGCGGCTATGCCGGCAAGGTGCTGGCCGAGCGCGAGCACCTGCGCATGGTGGCCGATGGCAAGTCGGTGCCGGTGTTCGCGCCGCTGGTGGTGCCGACACCGGTCGCGCTGCCGGGCACGCCGCTGCAGGCCGAGCCGGCCGTCATCGAGCCGACACCGGTGTCGATGGCCCCCCAGGCGGCTCGGCAGGTGGCCTCGCTGCGCTGAGGCTTCAAGGGCCGCGGTACACTCCGCGGGCTGCGCAACTGGCGATGGGGCACCGGGCGTCACGGTCGACATGAAGGTCGACGTGAAGCCCGCGGGCCTGAGGTGGTGAACCACCGGGAAGCGCAGCCGGTTCCGGGTTTCCGGCACCGGTTCAGCCGTTCGCCTGGGCAGCCCTGTGGCCACGTGAGTCCGCCTCGCGTGATCCGCCCCGGGGTCTTCTGTTGAAGAGGACTGCCAGCCATGTTCGACCGCACCCACTCCACCGTTGCCCAGGTGGACCCCGAACTCTTCGCCGCGATCCAGAGCGAGAACCAGCGCCAGGAAGATCACATCGAGCTGATCGCCTCGGAGAACTACGCCTCGCCGGCCGTGATGGCCGCGCAGGGCAGCCAGCTGACCAACAAGTACGCCGAGGGCTATCCCGGCAAGCGCTACTACGGTGGCTGCGAATACGTCGACATCGTCGAGCAGCTCGCGATCGACCGCGTGAAGCAGCTGTTCGGCGCCCAGCACGCCAACGTGCAAGCCAATTCCGGCTCGCAGGCCAACCAGGCGGTGTTCTTCGGCCTGCTGCAGCCCGGCGACACCATCATGGGCATGAGCCTGGCCGAAGGCGGCCACCTGACGCACGGCATGTCGCTGAACATGAGCGGCAAGTGGTTCAAGGTCGTCAGCTACGGCCTGAACGCCAAGGAAGAGATCGACTACGACGCGATGGAGCGCCTCGCGCACGAGCACAAGCCGAAGCTGATCATCGCCGGCGCGTCGGCCTACAGCCTGCGCATCGACTTCGAGCGCTTCGCGAAGGTGGCCAAGGCCATCGGCGCGATCTTCATGGTCGACATGGCGCACTACGCCGGCCTGATCGCCGCCGGCGTCTACCCGAACCCGGTGCCGCATGCCGACGTCGTCACCTCGACCACCCACAAGAGCCTGCGCGGCCCGCGCGGCGGCATCATCGTGATGAACGACGAAGCCATCGCGAAGAAGATCAACAGCGCGATCTTCCCCGGCATCCAGGGCGGCCCGCTGATGCACGTGATCGCCGCCAAGGCAGTGGCCTTCAAGGAAGCGCTGGCGCCGGAGTTCAAGGTCTACCAGCAGCAGGTCGCGAAGAACGCGGTCGTGCTGGCCGAGACGCTGATCGAGCGCGGCCTGCGCATCGTCAGCGGCCGCACCGAGAGCCACGTGATGCTGGTCGACCTGCGCCCGAAGAACCTGACCGGCAAGGAAGCCGAGGCGCTGCTGGGTCGCGCCCACATGACCTGCAACAAGAACGGCATCCCGAACGACCCGCAGAAGCCGATGGTGACCAGCGGCATCCGCCTCGGCAGCCCAGCCTTCACGACGCGCGGTTTCAAGGAAGAACAGGCCCGGGCCACCGCCCACCTGATCGCCGACGTGCTGGACAAGCCGAACGACGAATCGGTCATCGAGGCGGTGAAGGCCAAGGTCGCCGCGCTGACGCGCGACTTCCCGGTCTACCGCTGAACCGTGCGCTGCCCCTTCTGCAGTCACGAGGAAACCCAGGTCGTCGAGACGCGCGAGTCCGATGAGGGCGACGTGGTGCGCAGGCGCCGCCGCTGCCAGAGCTGCGACAAGCGCTTCACCACCTACGAGCGTGCCGAGATCGCGCTGCCGTCCGTCGTCAAGAAGGACGGCACGCGCGCCGATTTCGACGCCTCGAAGATCCGCGCGTCGATGACGCTGGCGCTGCGCAAGCGGCCGGTCAGCGTCGAGCAGATCGACGCGGCGATGGAGCGCATCCAGGACAAGCTGCTCAACAGCGGCTCCAAGGAAGTGCCGTCGACGCGCCTCGGCGAACTGGTGATGCGCGAGCTCAAGCGCATCGACAAGGTCGCCTACGTGCGCTTCGCATCGGTCTACCGCAGCTTCGAAGATGTCGACGAATTCAGGCAGCTGATCCGGGATATCTGAACCGGTACACAGCACCCCGAACCTCGCAAATCCCCCCGAAACCCCCTCACGTACCGGTACGTCCGAGGGTGGTTTCAACCCCTTCTCCCCCCATCGGGGGAGTGGCCGATGGCGCGGCACTTCCTAAAGTCCGCGTCCATTCATCAGGGGGATCATCCATGTTCCAGCAAGCCAGGCCGGGATCGACCGGCGGTTTCACGCTCGTCGAGTTGATGGTGTGCGTGGCGCTGTGCGCCGTGCTCGCGCTGATCGCGGTGCCCAGCCTGCAGCGCTGGACCGAGGCGCGGCGGCTCGAAGGGGTCGCGAACGAACTCGCGACCGACCTGCGGCTCGCGCGCAGCGAAGCCATCGGCCGCAACCAGAACGTGCGCATCGGTTTTCGCGGCGTGACAACCCCGTCGAACTGTTACGTCGTCTATGTCGGAGCGATCGATGCGTGCCGCTGCACGCCGCAAGGCCAGGCCGCCTGCGAAGCAGATGGCCACGCGATCCGCAACGTCGCGCTGCCGGCGCAGGACCGGCTGAGCCTGCAGGCCAATGTCGCGACGATGAGCTTCGACGCGCAACACGGCACCAGCACGCCGGCCGCCACGCTGCGGCTGGCGAATGGCTCGGGCCTCGCGATCCAGCATGTGGTGAACCTGCTGGGGCGCGTGCGCAGTTGCTCGCCGCTGGGCGCGGTGCCCGGCTACCGCGCCTGCTGAGGACCGACCATGACCCCGAATCACGGCGTGCCGCAGCGCGGCCGCGGCTTCACGCTCGTCGAACTGATGGTGGGCATGGCGATCGGCCTCGCGGTCGTCGTGCTCGCGCTCGGGCTGCTGGGTGTCCAGCTGCACGACACCCGCCGGCAACTGGTCGACCTGCGCCTGACGCATGACCTGCAGACGATCGCCGAGCTGATCGCGCGCGACCTCGCCCGCGCCGGCCACGGCATGCCGGCCGCCGCAGCGGCGGCCAGCTCGCCCGACCCGGTCATCGCGCTGCCGCCGGACGGCAACAGCGTGAGCTTCGACTACGCCGCGACGGCCGGGCCGGAGGCCACAGCCAGCCGCTTCGGCTACCGGCTGCGCCGCGGCGTCATCGAGATGGCCTTTGGCGACGGCAACTGGCAGGCCCTCAGCGATGCCGCGTCGATGCGGGTCACGCGGCTGGAATTCGTGCCCGACAGCCGACGCGTCGACCTGCAGGAGTTCTGCAGCCGGCGCTGCGATACCGCGTCCGGTGCCAGTGCTTGCCCGTACCAACTGCAGCGCCGCGTGCGCATCCGGCTGCAGGCCCAGGCGATCACCGGCACCGCCGCCGACAGCGGCGCGCCGCGCGAGGCCGAGATCGATGCGCGCATACGCAATGACGCCGTGGTGGGCGGGTGCCCGGCATGAGACACCTCCAACGTGGCATCACGGCGCTGGCCGTCGTGCTGGTGGTCGGCGTCGCCCTCGCGCTGACGGCGGCCTATGCATCGCGCGTGGCCTGGCTCGAGCTGCAGGCGTCCGGCAACCGCGTGCGCGCCGCGCAGGCCGCCGAAGCTGCGCAATCGGGCCTCGCGTGGGGGCTGGCCCGGCTCAACGACGACCACCCCGTCGACAACGCCTGCCAACCGGTGGCCAACGGCTCGACCTTCCGCGAGCGCTACCAGGGCACTTCCGCCATGCCGTCCTGCGTGCTCGGCGATGGCGCCTGGTCGTGCCGATGCCCGGCACCCGGCGCAAGCGTCGAGCCCGGCACCGCAGCCGACGCGGCCTTCGCGCTGCAGCTGAGCGCAGCGGCGTCGGGCGTCGCCACGATCGAGTCGATCGGTTGCAGTGGCGCCCTCACCACCCTCACCGCCTGCACGGTGCCGCCGGGTGCGGATGCGCCCACGGGCCTGCGTGTCACGCGGGCCTGGACCGACGTGGCCCGCATTCCCGCGATCGACGTCCGGCCCGCAGCGGCGATCACGGTGCGCGGCACGCTGCAGCTGCGCGACGGGCCGATCGTGATCCACCGGGGCATCGCGAGCGGCGGGCTCACGCTGCACGTCGGCGCCCACGTCGACCCGGGCGATGCCAGGCTGGTCGGCCCGCCCGGCGCGCCGCCGCTGTCGACCGTCGTCGCCGGCGACGCGACACTCGCCTCGCTCGACGCGGCGCAGTTCTTCGCGAGTGCCTTCCGGATGAACGTGGCGGCATGGCGGGCGCAACCCGCCGCCCGGCAGCTCGCCTGTGCATCGCCTTGCGACCGGGCACTCGCGCAAGCGCTCGCGGCCCCGGGCGCTCCTTCGCTGGTCTGGCTCGACGGCGGCCTGCACCTGGACGGGCCCACCGAACTCGGCTCACGCGAGCGCCCGGTGCTGCTGGTCGTCGACGGCCCGGTGCACCTGCGCGGGGTCGTGCGCATCCACGGGGTGCTGTACCTGCGCGCGGCCGGGTGGCGCGACGACGCCGGTGCCGACATCCACGGCGTGCTGCTGGCCGAAAGCGACCTGCTGCTCAGCGGCCCGACCCGCATCGACCACGACAGCGACGTCGTCGAGCGCCTGCAGGCGTGCTGCGGCACCTACGCCCGCGTGCCCGGCAGTTGGCGGGACTTCTGATGCGCCGTGTCCGCAGATCGCGGCGCGCCGCCCGGGCGCCCGCCGGGGCGGCCCTGCTCGAAGCGCTGGTCGCGCTGCTGATCGTGTCGCTGTTGTCGGCCGCGATGCTGAACCAGCAGCAGGCGCTGCAGCAGGCCCGCACCGCGGCACGACAGCGGCTCGATGCGCTGCAGCTGGCGCGGCTGGCGTTCGATCGCCTGCGCAGCCCGGCCGCCTCGTCACCGGACAGCACGGCTCCGCCGCCGTTCAAGCTCACGCACGACGAGGCGAGCGACGCGGGCGACGCGGTGGCCGTGCGCGATGTCAGCGTCGCGGTGAACTGGCGCGGCCCTGCCGGCGAGCCGCATCGCCTGCAGCTCGGCACGCGCGAGCCGGGCGCCTCGCCGGTCTACGACGCCGTGCTCAGCCTCGCCCCGCAAGACATCGCGATCGCCAGGCCGCTGGCCCGCGCGACCGGCATTCCGTTCGAGTCGGTCGCCATCGCCCCGGGGCAAAGCCTCTGGCAACCCGGCGCGCCGGGCTCGCCGGCATGGGTGTTCGATGACGCCGACGGCACGATCGTCGCGCGCTGCATTGGCACGGCGGGCGCTTGCGACGCCGCCGACGGCAGCGTGCTGAGCGGCCACCTGCGCTTCTCGGCGAGCGCCCCGCCCGACCCGTCGACGGCGGGCGATGCCTTGCTGCCGCTGGAACTCGTGCTCGCGCTCGACGGCACGCCGCCACGCCTCATCGGCTGCGCGACGCAGTCCGTCGTCGCGGCCGATGCGCGCTTCGTGCGCTACGGCTGTGTCGTGCCCGATCCACCGGCGGCAGGGTGGTCCGGCCGGGTCGAGATCGAGCCGCTCGGCTGGCGCGTCGGCACGCAGGCCGGCAGCCAGCGCGTGTGCCGCTACAGCGCCGACCTCGACGGCAGCGGGGCGATCGACCGCAACGACGAGCATCCGGCGCGCTACACCGCAGTACAGGGCGCGCTGGCCCAGCAGAACTACCTGGTGATCCGCGGCGAGCAGCCCTGCCCGGCCGGCGGCGCCACGGGGACGCACAATGACGCCCTGCAGAACACCGTGCAGCACCAGCCCTGACCCGCCCGATGTCGTCTTCCGAGTTTCCGAACACCCCGGCGTTCACGCCCGCCGACCACGCCGCGATGCGCGAAGCGCTGGCCCTGGCCGGGCAAGCCGTCGGGCTGACCGAGCCGAACCCGCGCGTCGGCTGCGTGATCCTCGACGCGCACGGCCAGGTGATCGGCCGCGGGCACACGCAGCAGGCCGGCGGCCCGCATGCCGAGGTGATGGCGCTGCGCGATGCGGCCGCCCGCGGCCACGCGACCCGCGGCGCGACCGCCTACGTCACGCTGGAACCGTGCTCGCACCACGGCCGCACGCCGCCGTGCTGCGACGCGCTGCTGGCCGCCGGCATCGCGCGTGTCGTCTCGGCCGTCGCCGACCCGAACCCGCTGGTGGCCGGCCAGGGCCTGGCGCGGCTGCGGGCGCAGGGCGTGCAGGTCGATGCCGGCCTGCTGGGCGATGCGGCGCGCGAACTCAACATCGGCTTCTTCTCGCGCATGGTGCGCGGGCGGCCGTGGGTGCGCCTGAAGGCCGCGACCTCGCTCGACGGCCATACCGCGCTGGACAACGGCGTCAGCCAGTGGATCACCGGCGAGGCCGCGCGCACCGACGGCCACGCTTGGCGCAAGCGGGCCGGCGCGGTGCTGACCGGTGTCGGCACCGTGCTCGACGACAACCCGCGGCTCGACGTGCGGCTGGTCGACACCGCGAAGCAACCGCTGCGCGTGGTGATCGATTCGCGGCTCGACATGCCGCCCGGCGCCCGCATCCTCGACGCCCCCGGCCAGGTGCTGGTGTATGCCGCGGCGCCCGAGGCCGGACGCATCGATGCGCTCGCGGCCACCGGGGCCGAGGTGATCCTGCGGCCCGGCCCGACCGGCAAAGTCGACCTGCTGGCGGTTCTGGCCGACCTGGCGCAACGCGGCATCAACGAGCTGCATGTCGAGGCCGGCCACAAGCTGAACGGCTCGTTCGTGCGCGAGGGCCTGGTCGACGAGTACCTGGTGTACCTCGCGCCGAAGCTGCTCGGCACCGGCCGCGGCCTGGCGGCCTTCGGCCCGCTGCAGCGGCTGGAAGACGCCGCCGCGTTGCGCTTCCATGCGGTCGACCGCGTCGGCGACGACCTGCGGGTGATCGCCCGGCCGCCGGCACGGGAAATCTTCTGACTGCGAGAATCGCACCCATGTTCACCGGCATCATCAGCGGCCTCGGCCGCATCGACTCCGTCCGCCCGCTGGGCGCCGACGCCTCCCACGGACTGCAACTGACGCTGCAGGCCCCCGACCACTACCTCGACGACGTGCAGCTCGGCGACAGCATCTCGCTGAACGGCGCCTGCATGACGGTCACCGCCTTCGACGCCGCCGCCAGCCGCTTCATGATCGACATCTCGGCCGAGAGCCTGGACAAGACCGCCGGCCTGTCGCAGCCCGGCCCGGTCAACCTCGAGAAAGCGCTGCGGGCGCACGACCGGCTCGGGGGCCACCTGGTCAGCGGCCACGTCGACGGCATCGGCCGCGTGACGCATTTCGCACCGGTCGGCGAATCGTGGGAGCTGCGGGTGCTGGCCTCGGCCCATATCGGCCGCTTCCTGGCCTACAAGGGCTCGGTCGCGGTCAACGGCGTCAGCCTGACGGTGAATCGCGTCGATGACCGCGCCGACGGCTGCGAGTTCAGCATCAACCTGATCCCGCACACGATCGAGAACACGACGCTGGGCATGCTGGCCGCCGGGTCGGCCGTCAACCTGGAAATCGACCTGATCGCCCGCTACGTCGAGCGGATGCTGGCCACGGCTCCCGCCCGGACTTGACCGGGTCGCCCGCCTACAATGGCGGGCTATGCCGATCTCCCCCGTACCCGAACTGATCGCCGAGCTCGCCGCCGGCCGCATGGTCATCCTCGTCGACGAGGAAGACCGCGAAAACGAGGGCGACCTGGTGCTCGCCGCCGACCATGTGACGCCCGAGGCGATCAACTTCATGGCCCGCTTCGGCCGCGGCCTGATCTGCCTGACCCTCCCCCGCGAGCGCTGCGAGCGCCTGCAGCTGCCACCGATGGCCACCCGCAACGGCACCCGCCACGGCACCGCGTTCACCGTCTCGATCGAAGCCGCCACCGGCGTCTCCACCGGCATCTCGGCCGCCGACCGCGCCCGCACCGTGCAAGCGGCCGTCGCACGCGACGCGCAGGCCACCGACCTGGTGCAGCCCGGACACATCTTCCCGTTGCAGGCGCAAGACGGCGGCGTGCTGATGCGCGCCGGCCACACCGAAGCCGGTTGCGACCTCGCGGCGATGGCCGGCCTGAGCCCCACCTCGGTGATCTGCGAGATCATGAAGGACGACGGCACGATGGCCCGGCTGCCGGACCTGGAGGTCTTCGCGAAGGAACACGGCCTGAAGATCGGCACCATCGCCGACCTGATCGGCTACCGCAGCCGCAATGAAAGCCTGATCGAGCGCATCGGCCGGCGCACGCTGACCACCGCGCAGGGCGAGTTCGACTGCACCGCGTTCCGCGACCGCACCGGCGGCGTGCACCTGGCGCTGAGCCACGGCACGGTCGACGCCGCCGATGAAGTGCTGGTGCGCGTGCACGAGCCGCTGTCGGTGATGGACCTGCTCGACACCGGCGCCTGCAGCCACTCGTGGCCGCTGCACAAGGCGCTCGCGACGCTGCAGGCCAGCCAGCGCGGCGTCGCGGTGCTGCTGAACTGCGGCGAAGACGTGCAGTCGCTGCTGTCGCACTGGCAAGAAACCCCCGCGGCCCCGGCGCGCGCCCGCGCCCAGATGGACCTGCGCACCTACGGCATCGGCGCCCAGATCCTGCGCGAGCTGGGCGTCACGAAGATGAAGCTGCTGGGCAGCCCGCGCCGCATGCCGAGCATGACCGGCTACGGCCTCGAGGTCACCGGCTTCGTCGCCCCCGAACACTGAACGCACCGACTGGATTGACATGCAAGCAGCAGACAAGGGCCAGGCGGCCGACCTGGACGGCACCGACCTGCGCATCGGCATCGTGCAGGCCCGCTTCAACGACAAGCTGACGCAGGCGCTGGCCGACGCCTGCATCGGCGAACTGGCGGCGCTGGGCGTCGCCGCCAAGCACATCAAGCACGTGACGGTGCCGGGCGCGCTGGAGGTGCCGTTGGCCCTCAACGCGATGGCCGCGAGCGACCGCTACGACGCGCTGGTCGCGCTCGGCTGCATCGTGCGCGGCGAGACCTACCACTTCGAACTCGTGTCCAACGAGAGCGGCGCCGGCGTCACGCGCGTCGCGCTCGACCACGAGATCCCGATCGCCAATGCCATCCTGACCGTCGAGGACGAGGCCCAGGCCTGGGCCCGCGTCGAAGAGAAAGGCCGTGACGCCGCGCGCGTCGCCGTCGAGATGGCCAACCTGCTGGAAGACCTCTCGTGAGCGATACCGATCCCAAGAACCCCGCCCCGGCCGCATCGTCCGCCCCCAAGCCCGCGGGCAAGGGCGGCCCGAAGAGCGGCAAGCCGCAGCCCAAGTCGTCGCGCCGCCGTTCGCGCGAGGCCGCGCTGCAAGGCCTGTACGAGTGGCTGCTGTCCGGCGCCGACGCCGGCGTGGTCGATGCCCACATGCGCGAGCAGGAAGGCTTCGACAAGGCCGACGCGGCGCACTTCGATGCGCTGCTGCACGGCTGCATCACCGAGGCCGCCGACCTCGACGCGGTGCTCTCGCGCCACGTCGACCGCAAGACCACCGAGCTGTCGCCGATCGAGCACGGCGTGCTGATGATCGGCGCCTACGAGCTGAAGCACTGCATCGACATCCCGTACAAGGTCGCGATCAACGAAGCGGTCGAGCTGGCCAAGAGCTTCGGCGGCACCGACGGCCACAAGTACGTGAACGGCGTGCTCGACAAGGCGGCGCTCGATCTGCGCCCGGTCGAGGTGGCGGCGTTCCGGGCCCAGCGGCGCTGACGCATTGATCGCGCGATGAAGCTCGCCAGCCGCCTCGACCACATCGAACCCTTCTACGTGATGGAGTGTGCGAAGGCGGCGGTCGAGCTGTCGCACACGGCAGCCTGCGATCCGGCGCAGGGCGGCCGGCCGATGATCTTCCTGAACATCGGCGAGCCCGATTTCACCGCGCCGCCGCTGGTGCAGCAGGCCGCGCGCGACTGCCTCGAACGCGGCAGCACGCAGTACACGCAGGCGACCGGCCTGCCGGCCTTGCGCGAGCGGCTGAGCCGCTGGTATGCCGAGCGCTTCCAGGTCGACATCGCGCCCGAGCGCATCGTGATCACCGCCGGTGCGTCGGCCGCGCTGCAGCTCGCCTGCCTCGCGCTCGTCGAGCGTGGCGACGAGGTGCTGATGCCCGACCCCAGCTACCCGTGCAACCGCCATTTCGTCGCGGCGGCCGATGGTGTCGCGCGCTTGCTGCCGGCGTCGCCCGAGCACCGCTTCCAGCCCGATGCGGCCACCGTGCAAGCGGCCTGGACGGCGGCGACGCGCGGCGTGCTGCTCGCGTCGCCGTCGAACCCGACCGGCACCTCGATCGCGTTCGACGAGATGGGCCGCATCGTGCAGGCGGTGCGCGAGCGCGGCGGCTTCACGATGGTCGACGAGATCTACCTCGGCCTGAGCTTCGACGACGCATTCGGCCGCACCGCGCTCGCGCATGGCGACGACGTGATCTCGATCAACAGCTTCTCGAAATACTTCAGCATGACCGGCTGGCGGCTCGGCTGGCTGGTGCTGCCGCCCGAGCTGGTCGCGCCGGTCGAGCGGCTCGCGCAGAACCTCTACATCTGCCCGTCGTCGCTCGCGCAGCAGGCGGCGCTGGCCTGCTTCGAGCCGGCCTCGATCGCCGAATTCGAACGCCGCCGCGGCGAGTTCCGCGCGCGCCGCGACTTCCTGGTGCCGGCGCTCGAAGCGCTGGGCCTGCGCGTGCCGGTGATGCCCGATGGTGCGTTCTACGCCTGGGCCGATTGCTCGGCGCATGCCGACAGCAGCTGGGACTTCTGCTTCCGGCTGATGCGCGAGGCGCAGGTGGCCATCACGCCGGGCCGCGATTTCGGACCGCACGCGGCGGCGCGCTACATCCGGCTGTCATATGCGAGTTCGATGGCGCATCTGCAGGAAGCGGTGCGGCGGTTGCAGCAATTGCTGCCGGCGTAGCCGGCGGTTTTTACTGTCTCCGTTCTTGTCACCGTTCTTGTGACTTTCGTGACGAACCCCCATGCACCAACTCGTCGACTTTCGCAAGCGCATGTTACGAATGCACAGAACGCGGGGTTTTTTACTGCCAGGGCCCGATGCGCTTGCACTAAGCTGCGTCCGTGGTGGACAACCGTCCCACGAACCCAACCCGCCTCATGCCCGGCCCTGTTCCTGATCCTTCCTCCGACCTTGCCAGCTCGACGCCGGGTGCGCCGAAATGGGGCGACACCGACCTCGGACTGCCGGCGCAACCGGCGGCGACCTTCTCCACCAACCCGCCGATGGGCGGGGCCGACCAGATGCCGACCATCGGCCACATCGGCCGGTACGCGCTCAAGTACCGCATCGGCGAAGGCGGCCTCGGCGTGGTCTATGCCGCGCACGACCCGCTGCTGTCGCGGCTGATCGCGATCAAGACCCTGAACCTCGAGATCTCGGCCGAGCAGCGCGATTCGTTCAATGCGCTGTTCCTGAACGAAGCGCGCGCTGCCGGCGGCCTGAGCCACCCGCACATCGTCACGGTGTTCGATGCCGGCGCGAGCGAGCAAGGCGCCTACATCGCGATGGAGCTGCTGAAGGGCCGCGACCTGCGCCAGCTGCGCCTCGAAGGCTGGCGGCCGACGCCGCACCAGGCCGCGCTGATCGTGCGCCGCGTCGCCGACGCGCTGGCCTATGCCCACTCGAAGGGCGTCGTGCACCGCGACATCAAGCCGGCCAACATCTTCATGGTCGGGCGCACGCAACCGCGCGTGCTCGACTTCGGCATCGCCCGCATCGCGCACCAGCACGATTCGAACGGCGAAGACATCGTCGGCGGCTCGCCCTACTACATGTCGCCCGAGCAGGTGCGCCAGCAGCCGGTCGACCGGCGCTGCGACGTGTTCTCGCTCGGCGTCGTGCTCTACGAACTGCTGGCCGACGTGCGGCCGTTCCGCGGCAGCTCGCTGGCCGAGATCACCCGCGCCGTCGCCGAGTACAACCCGCCGACCGTGCACCAGGTGAACAGCAGCATCCCGAAGGCCTTGTCCGAGATCGCCGCGCGGGCGATGGAGAAGAACCCCGACGACCGCTACCGCTCGGCCCGCGCGCTGTCGCGCGAGCTGCGCCATTGGCTCGAAGAGCATCCGCAGGACGGCGATGGTGCCGACGAGTCCGCCGAGCACCCCGCCGGACGCCACCGGTTGGCCTGGGGCCTGGTGGCCGCGGCCGGCGTCGGCATCGCGGCCGCCGCGTGGTGGACGCTGATGTCGCCACGCTCGAGCGAGCTCACCGCCTCGTCATCCGCGCCCGCCTCGGCGGTGGTCGTCGCTGCCGCGCCGGTGCCGGCCCCTGCCCCCGAACCGGTGGCCGCCTCGCAGCCCGCCGCTGGCGCCGCGAGCGCCGCCGATCCTGCCGCCTCCAACGTGATGGCGACCCCGTCGGCCGGCGCAT
>NZ_JBFULV010000057.1:0-44843 GCF_054049715.1 Rhizobacter sp. P5_C2
GATCAGCACCGGCCGCAGGCCGTGCGCGGCCAGCGCCTGCGCCGCCCGCACGCCGGCCGGGCCGGCTCCGACGATCACGGGTTGCGTCATACGCCCTCCCCACTCAGCAAGGCCATGCCCGGCGCGATCACCGTGGCGCAGGCGCGCAGCCGTTCGCCGTCGGCCGTCGCGATCCAGCAGTCCTGGCAGGCGCCCATCAGGCAGAAGCCTGCGCGCGGCGCGTGGCTGAACTCGTTGCGCCGCAGCCGGTCGTGCTGGGTCAACACGGCGGTCAGCACGGTGTCGCCTTCGAGCGCGGAGGCCGGTTCGCCGTCGAGCGTGAAGGCCACGCGCGCGCGATCGGTCTCGGCCAGGCGCACCAGCAGCGGTCGGCGTGCGTTCATCAGCGTCTTCCCACCAGCACGCGGTCGAGTCCGTAGACCCGGTCAAGCAGCACCATCGCGAGGGCCGTCACGCCCACCATCAGCGCCGACACCGCGGCCATCAGCGGGTCGATCGATTCGGTCGCATACATGTACATGCGCACCGGCAGCGTCACCGTGCTCGGCGAGGTCACGAAGATCGACATCGTCACCTCGTCGAAGCTGTTGATGAAGGCCAGCATCCAGCCGCCGGTGACGCCGGGCAGGATCATCGGCAGCGTGATGCGGCGGAAGACCGTGAAGCGGCCGGCCCCGAGCGAGGCCGCCGCCTGCTCGGCGCTGCGGTCGAAGCCGACCAGCGCCGCCACCACCAGGCGCAGCGTGTACGGCGTGACGATCAGCGCATGCGCGAACACCAGGAAGCCGAAGCTGCCGCTGCCGCCGACCAGCGCGAACAGCCGCAGCAGCGCGACGCCCAGCACCAGGTGCGGAATGATCAGTGGCGACAGGAACAGGCCGTTCAGGAACTCGCGCCCGGCGAACTGGAAACGCGTGATCGCGAGACCCGCCGGCACCGCCAGCAGCGTGGCGAGCGTGGCCGAGCCGAGCGCGAGCCACAGGCTGTTCCAGAACGACTGCATGAAATCCGGATGCTCGAACACCGCGCGGAACCAGCGCAGCGAGAAGCTGGTGGTCGGCAGCGTCAGCGTGTTCTCGGGCGTGAAGGCGACCAGGCAGACGACAACCAGCGGCGCCAGCATGAAGGCGACGACGAGCGCGTTGAACGCGAGGGCGAGCGGGCCGTTGCGGTTCATGCTGTCAGCCCAGCGCACGCCGGTAACGGCCTTCGATCAGCCGGTTCCAGCCCAGCATCACCGCGAGGTTGGCGGCCAGCAGCGTCAGCGCGATCGCGGCGCCGAGCGGCCAGTTGAGCTCGTGCAGGTACTCGTCGTACACGACTGTGGCCACCATCTTCAGGCGGCGCCCGCCGAGCAGCCCGGGGATCGCGAACGAGCTGGCCGCGAGGCCGAACACGATCAGGCTGCCCGACAGGATGCCCGGCATCACCTGCGGCAGCACGACGCGGCGCAGCGTGGTGAACGGCGACGCCTTCAGCGACAGCGCCGCGTTCTCGATGCCGGGGTCGAGCTTCTGCAGCGAGGTCCAGACGGGGATCACCATGAAGGGCAGCATCACGTGCACCAGCGCGATGACGACCGCCGTCTCGGTGTAGAGCAGCTTGAAGGGCCCGAGGCCGAACGCGCCCAGCGCCGCGTTGACCAGGCCCTCGGGGCCGAGCAGCATGCTCCAGCCGAAGGCCCGCACCACCACCGAGACCAGCAGCGGCGCCAGCACCACCAGCAGCATCACCGAGCGCCACGGGTTGCGCATGCGGCTGAGCACGTACGCCTCGGGCGCGCCGACCAGCACGCAGATCAGCGCCACCAGCGCCGAGATGCGGAAGGTGCGCCAGAAGATGCCGTGGTAGTACGGATCGCCGAACACCGCCGCGTAGTGCGCCAGCGTGAACTCGCCGGCACGCGCGCCGGTGGCGGGGTCGTAGACGTTGAACGACAGCACCGCGGTCAGCGCGAGCGGCACCAGCAGCAGGCCGGTGAAGAGCAGCGCGGCCGGGGCGCTGAGCCACCAGGGGGCGAGCTTCAAGGCGTGGTCTCCGCCGCGGTGTTCGCGGTGTCGCCCGGCAACAAGCGGCTGCAATGCACCGGCCAGTCGATGCCGGTGCGCTGCCCGGTCTCGAGCGCGGTGCGGCCGTCGTTCGGGCACAGCACCGCCAGCGCGCCGACCGCGGTGTCGACGCGGTACAGCCACTGGCTGCCGAGGAAGAAGCGCTCGGCGATCTCGCCGTCGAGCCGACCGAGGCCGACCACGACGAACTGCAGCTTCTCGGGCCGCACGCTCAGCAGCACCGCGGCGCCGGGGCGGAAGCCGGTGTCGTCGACCACCACGCGCAGCGGGCCGACATCGACCGCGCCTTCGCCGTTGACGCGCCCCTCCAGCAGGTTGGCCTTGCCGACGAAGGTCGAGATGAAGCGCGTGCGCGGGTGTTCATAGACGCGCTGCGGCCGGTCGACCTGCGTCGCGCGGCCCTGCTCCATCACGACGACGCGGTCGCTGATCGACATCGCCTCGCCCTGGTCGTGCGTGACCATCACCGTGGTGGTGCCGACCTGGCGCTGGATGCGGCGCAGCTCGAACTGCATCTCCTCGCGCAGCTGGGCGTCGAGGTTGGACAGCGGCTCGTCGAGCAGCAGCACCGGCGGCTCGATCACCAGCGCGCGGGCCAGCGCCACGCGCTGGCGCTGGCCGCCCGACAGCTCGCGCGGGTACTTGGCGGCATGCGCTTCCAGGTGCACCAGCGCGAGCGCGTCGCGCACGCGCTCGGCCCGCTCGGCGCGCGGCATCTTGCGCATCTCGAGCCCGAAGGCCACGTTCGCGCTGACCGTCATGTGCGGGAACAGCGCATAGGTCTGGAACACGATGCCCAGGCCACGGGTGTTGGCCTTGGCGTGCGTGATGTCGCGGCCGTCGAGCTCGATGCGGCCGCGCGTCACCGGCTCGAAGCCGGCCACCATCTGCAGCGTGGTCGTCTTGCCGCAGCCCGACGGGCCGAGCAGCGAGACGAACTCGCCCTTCTCGACCGACAGGTTCATGTCGGCGACCGCGCAGGTGTCGCCGTAGAACTTGGTCAGGCCGGTCAACTGCAGGAAAGACATGGTGCCCTTTGGGAAATCTCTTTCGATAAATTGCAAGTTGCGGGCCATCTTGACCCGAGAATTCCAATCAATCAAATACTCCATTTCCCTATTTCGTTTGATGGAATACTTCGGGCATCCGTGACCCACAGGATTCCACAGGATCGAGCATGAGCGAAGACAGCCCGTCGACCGCCGCCGCCAGTCGGCTGTTTGCCGTGATCCGTGCGCTGGCGCAGGGGCCCGCCGATGGGGGGCGCGTCACGCAGATTGCACGCAGCGTGGGCCTGACGCAGGCCACCACGCACCGTCTGCTGCAGTCGCTGGTGGCAGAGGGCATGGTCGAACAGGACGCGCGCAGCAAGCTGTATCGCCTCGGCATCGAGTTCTTCGCGCTGGCCGCGTCGGCCGGCAACCCGGCCGACCTGCGCACGCTGTGCCGACCCGCGCTGCTGCGGCTGTGCGCGAGCCTGGGCGACAGCATCTTCCTGCTGGCGCGCAGCGGCTTCGATGCGGTGTGCCTGGACCGCAGCGAGGGGCCGTTCCCGATCCGCTCGTTCACCGGCGACGTCGGCGGGCGTGTCGCACTCGGCGTCGGGCAAGGGGCGCTCGCGATCCTTGCCTTCCTGCCCGAGGCCGAGCGCGAGGAGGTGATCCGCTTCAACCTGTCGCGGGTGCGCGAGTACGGCGTGTACGACGAGGTCTACCTGCGCACCGAAATCGATCGCGTGCGGCAGACCGGCTTCGCAGGGCGCAACACCGGCTTGCTGGAAGGCATGGCGGGCGTCGCGGTGCCGGTGCTCGACCGCGAGGGGCGTGCGGTGGCCGCGTTGTCGGTGGGCACGATCTCGGACCGGCTGAATGCCGACCGCATGCCGACGGTGGTGGAGCTGCTCAAGCGCGAGGCGGCCGCGATCGGTCCGCAGATCCATCCGTTCGACCCGAGCCTGCGGCGGCCGGCGCAGAGCCTGGCGTCGCGCTGATTTCGTTGTAGGCGGACCGTCCGTCGGATACACGGGCGGCAACCAATTGGGGGTTGCCGCGGGCGGCGGCGCGTTCTTCAATGGGCGATTTCCGGAAGTGGATCCGGCAGGGAGAACCCAGATGAAGATGATGTGGATCGCCGCCTCGGTGTGCGCGCTCGGTGTGTGCGGTGCGGCGCAAGCGGGATCGGACGCGATGCCGGGTTCGGCCTCGGCAACCTTCACGCTCGGCACGCCGACGGGGCTCGACACCGGCGAGCCGGGGCACTGGCTGGCGGACAACGGTTTCCAGGCATCGCTCGTCACCGCGCACGAGGTGCCGGGCCCGAACGATGGGCAGTCGCTGAACCTCAAGTCGCGCCTGCTCGACGCGTCGGCGCGCGCGGGCACGCCCTTTGGCGAGGCGGTGATCGAGCTGCCGAAGGCACCGGACGAGACGCTGTCGGCCCAGGCCTCGATCGGGCACGGCAGCGTGTCGACCGGCTGGCACGCCGATCGGCAGGACGACGAGGCGAGCGCGACGATCAACTGGCAGCGCCCGTTCGTGCTGAACCCGTTCGCCTCGGTGACGTTCTCGGGCATCGCGATGCTGACGAACTCGCTGGGGTCGACGCCGCTGCCGCGCTTCACCGAAGACAGCACCCGGCCCGACATGTACGTGCACCAGGCGGCGCTGATCTTTCGTGACGAGGCGTTCGCGACCAACGGCGTGAACCTGATCGCGAACATCTTCAACGAGAACCCGACGGCGCCCGGCACCGGCGTGCAGCAGCGGCTGCCGAGCTTCGACGATTTCACGTACAGCGCCGACCCGCTCGGGCACCTGTCGCTGACGGTGCACAACCACTCGGGCCAGGTGCTGTTCGGCAGCTTCGAGCTGTTCGCGTACAGCTGGAACAGTGCCGCGCCGGTGCCGGAGCCGGCGATGTGGGGGTTGATGGTGCTGGGGTTGGCGGGGATGGGGGCGGTGGCGAGGCGGCGTGGCCACGGCGGAACACGCGACCCGCGAACGCAGATCAACTGAGCGCGTTCGAGATCAATCCCGTTCGGGCTGAGCCTGTCGAAGCCTGTTCGCAGTGCAGCTGAAGCGTCGAAGCGCATCCGCGACACCCCTTCGACGGACGGGCCTTCGACAGGCTCAGTCCCTGCTCAGGGCGAACGGGGTGGTCTCTTCTCTTTCACCGGCTTGAACCCCAGCCGCTGCATCGCCCGCCCCAGCACCTGCTTCGTCGTCCAGTAGTCCTTCCACGGATCCTCGCGCTCGAACGACAGGTGCTCGCGAGCGGTCTTGACCGTCCACTGGTCGCCGCCCTTCAGCTCGTCGAGCATCTCCCACGGCACCGGCATCGACACGCCCATCCCCGGCCGCGCGCGGGCTGAGAACGCCGCGGCGGTGGTCGCGTTGTGGCCGTTGCGCAGGTAGTCGACGAAGATCTTGCCGACGCGGTTCTTCGGCCCGCTCTTCGCGACGAAGCGATCCGGCACCACGCTCGCCATGTGCTGCACGATCGCCTGCGAGAAGCCCTTCACCGCATCCCATCCATGCTGCGGCTTCAACGGCACCACCACGTGCAGCCCCTTGCCGCCGCTGGTCTTCAGCCAGCCCTCCAGGCCCAGCGCCTGCAGCAGCGATCGCACCAGCGCCGCCGCCTCGCGCACCTTCGCCCACTCGACACCCTCGCCCGGGTCCAGGTCGAACACCATGCGGTCAGGCTTGTCGATGTTTTTCGCGAGCGCATTCCAGGTGTGGAACTCGATCACGTTCATCTGCGCCGCACCGGCCAGCGCGGCCGCGCTCGGCACCTCGAGCAGCGGGTCGTGTTCCGGCCACAGCGCCGGGTCGAGTTCGCGCATCTCGGGGAATCGCATCTTGCCGGCATGCTTCTGGAAGAACATCTCGCCGCCAACGCCCTCCGGCGCGCGCATCAATGCGCACGGCCGGCCCTTCAGGTGCGGCAGCATCCGCTCGGCGATGCTCTCGTAGTAGCGAACGAGGTCGAGCTTCGTGAAGCCGGTGCTCTTGTCGATCACGCGCTCCGGGTGCGTCACCTTGGTTGCCGATGCAGCCTTCATCGCGGGCTTCTCCTTCACGTCGACCGCACGCTCGCGCGTGATCCGCTTCGCCGGCTTGTCGGCGCGCAGGCCCTCGAACGACGCATGCCGGATCTGCCCGTCGGGCGTCCATTCRCCGAAGCTCACCTCGGCCATCAGCGTCGGCTTGACCCAGCGGCGCTCGCCCTCGGCACCGCGCGGCCCGCGCCCCGGTTTCGGCGCCGTGTCGAATGGCGATGCATCGACCTGCAGCTTCAGCAACTTCTTCTTCAGCTCGGCGGCCGTCGCGGAATCCCAGCCGGTGCCGACGCTGCCGACCGACTTCAGCTTGCCGGCGTCGTCGTGCACCCCCAGCAGCAGGCTGCCGATGTGCGCGCCCTCGCGCTCGCCACGCCGGTCGGTGTAGCCCCCGATCACGAACTCCTGGCGCTGCTGGCACTTCAGCTTCAGCCAGGTCTCGGTGCGGCGCGACACGTACGGCGCATCCTGCCGCTTCGCGATCACGCCTTCGAGCTTCAGCCGGCAGGCCGACTGCAGCACGCTGGCCGCATCGGCCGGAAAGTCCTCGCTGAAGCGCAGCGGCCCACTGCCCTTCGCGTCGAGCAGCTGCTTCAGCAGCCGCCGCCGCTCGCGCAGCGGCAGCTCGCGCAGGTCGTGCCCTTCGAAGTACGGCAGGTCGAACAGGAAGTACGCCACGTGCGAGGTGTCGCCTCCGTCGAACGCGTTCTGCAAGCGATTGAAGACTGGCAGGCCGTCGTCGCCGAGCACGACGATCTCGCCATCGAGCCACGCCGAGGCCACACCGAGCTTGCGCAGCGCCGCCACCAGCGACGGCATCTTCGCGCTCCAGTCGTGCCCGCCACGCGTGATCAACGTGGGCTTGCCGCGCTGGATGCGCGTCATGATCCGGTAGCCATCGAACTTGATCTCGAAGCCCCAGTCGCCATCGGACGGCACACCACTCGCGAGCGTCGCGAGCTGCGGCGTCATCGTCGCCGGCAGCGGCGCCTTCACGGCCTTGGCTTCCGTGTTGCCCGTGTCGACCGCCTCGGCCACGGCCGTTGCATTGACGCTGTCCGGCAGCGCACTGACGACGTCGTATTCGGCATGCGGCCGCGCGAAACCATCCTTCTTCTTCAGCAACAGCCACGGCTGCTGTTTCTCGCTGCCTGACTTGCGCATGCGCACCAGCTCCCACGCGCCATGCAGCTTCTCGCCGTCGAGCGTGAACGCGATCTTGCCGGCCGCCAGGCCCTTCTTTGCCTCTCGCACACCCCCGACCGGCTGCCAGGTGCCGCGGTCCCAGACGATCACGTCACCGGCACCGTAGTGGCCTTCGGGGATGCGCCCCTTGAAGCTGTTGTACGAGACCGGGTGGTCTTCGGTGCGCACCGCGAGCCGCTTCTCGGCGGGGTCGAAGCTCGGCCCCTTCGGCACCGCCCACGACAGCATCACGCCGCCCAGTTCGAGCCGGAAGTCGTAGTGCAGCCGCGTCGCATCGTGCTTCTGCACGACGAACACCAACTCGTCGCCCGCCTTCGCGTGCTCGCCGCGCGGCTCGGGCGTCTTGCTGAAATCGCGCTTGCTCCAGTAGGTGTGCAGCGGATCGGCGGGAGCCGACGCACGCGAACTGCGTTCCATGGCCCCGTCCTCAGGCCCGCTTGCGCGCCGTAGTCTTGCGGGCCGCCGGCTTGGAGGCCGATGCCGGCTTGCCCTTCAGGCTCTTCGCGAGCAGTTCGGTCAGGTCGACCACGTTGCTGGCCCCCGCCTTCTCGCCGCTCTCCTCCATCGGCTCGACCTGCTCGGTCTCGCCGCGCTCGATGCGCTTGGCCACCAGCGCGTGGATCGCCTCGCTGAAGCGGTCCGAATACGCCTCGGGCTTCCAGGTCTCGGTCATGTCGCCGATCAGTTGCTTCGCCATCTTCAGCTCGGCCTCCTTCAGGTTCGTGCTCTTCTTCCCTTCAGGCGGCAGCTTGATGTCGGCCCACGGGCGAATGTCGGCCGCCCAGCGCAGCGTGTTCAGCATCAGCGCCGGCCCGCTCGGGATCAGCGCGGCCAGGTGCTCCTTGGTGTGCATCACGACGCGCGCGATGCCGATCACGCCCGATGCGAGCATCGCCTCGCGCAGCAGCGCATACACCTTCTCGCCCTTGGCCAGCGGCTCCAGGTAGTACGGTCGGTCGAGCATCGTGAACGGGATCTCCTGCGCATGCGCGAACGATTCGATCTCGATCGTCTGCGTGGTCTTCGGGTACGCCGCCTTGATCTCGTCGTCGCTCAGCACGACGTAGTCGCCGCCCTCGACCTTGACGCCCTTCACGATGTGGGTCTTGTCGATCTCGCGCCCGGTGCGCTTGTTGACGCGCTTGTAGCCGACCGGGTCCATCGAGCGCTTGTCGAGCCAGTCGAAGTCGACGCCCGATTCCGACGACGCGGGATACAGCGCGACCGGCACATGCACCAGACCGAAGCTGATGGCGCCTTTCCAGATGGCGTGGGGCATGGCGGGACTCCTTGGACGGCATTCGACGACGGGCCCCAAGCCTAGGGTCGGACGCCAACGGTTCGACACCGGCAGATCGCGCGCGTTCATGTAGGAAGACACCGCAAACAGGCCGTGAACGCGCCGAGAACGAAAGTTTTCTATCCGACTGGACGTTCCGAGCTGGCAGGAGTTCAATGGCGGCGCAGTACTTGGAACCGGTTCCAATGACCGCAGTACGGGGACCGTTTCTGCCATCCAAACAAGGAGACGACATGAAACTGGTCCCAGCACATGGGTCGGGCCGCGCTTTGGCTTCGAGCATCGGGCTGTCAGCCCTGCTGCTCGCAGGCTGCGGTGGCAACGACGGTCCCGCCCCTTCTTCCGATGCCACCAGCAGCTCTGCCAAGGAGCAGGCGATGGCCGTCACCGCCGGCCGCTACGCGCTGCAAAGCGTGTCCACCGGCCAGTGCATCGGCGTCAACGGCGGCAGCAATGCCAGCGGCACGGCGCTGCAACTGCAGGCCTGCAGCAGCGCCACGACGCAGCAGTTCAACCTGGCGCTGGTGTCGACCGGCGTCTACAAGCTGACGGTCGCGGCCAGCGGCTTGGCGGTCGACGTGCAGAACGCGTCCGCCAGCGACGGCGCGCCGCTGCAGCAGTGGACCGACAACGGCACCAACGCGCAGCGCTTCACGCTCGGCGAACCGGCCGTGGGCGTGGTCGCGCTGGTCAACGTGAACAGCGGCAAATGCGTGCAGGCGGCCGATGCGGCGAGCCTGCGCCAGTACGGCTGCACCAACGGCAGCACACAGCAGTTCAAGCTGGTCGGCGGCAGCACCAACCCGCCCGACCCGGTCGGCGTGGTGCCGCTGTTCCCGCAGGGCACGGCGATCACCGAGACCATCCAGACGGTCGAGGCCGACGGCACGCTGGTCACCTACATGGGCATGCGGCCCACCGAGCGCCACGCACGCGAACGCGGCGAGGCCTGGGACGCCCCCGACCAGGGCCCCGGCCGCTACCTGACCTTCCCGTCGTTCTACTTCCAGAACCGCACCTTCGGGCTGGTGATCCGCGACGAGGTGCCCGCCGGCCGCTCGAAGATCACCTTCACGATGCGCGTCAACGACGGCATCTTCGACGGCACCACCTTCAGCCTGTTCCGCAACGCCGGCGACCCGAACGTGCGCGACTACGGCTGGGCACTGAACTACGGCTTCGGCAATCCGAAGTTCCTGAACCAGGACAACTACCCGCTGCCGATCTGCATCGCCGGGCAGCCGGATGCCGACTGCCAGTTCTCGGTCGACACCAACTGGCGCACCGACCCGCACAGCACGCTGAAGGTCGGCGACCCGGTCGAGCTGGCCCCGGCCCCGCGGCTGAAGTACAACGCCGACGGCAGCGCGGTGATCGATGGCGGCGGCGCACGCTACTACTCGTTCGAGCAGCTGTACGTGGCCGGCGTCGGGCTGCGGCCGTGGTACGGCATCGCGCCGAACCTCGACTCCGCGCCCTTGCCGGCCGAGACGCTGTCCGGCGGGCAGACCAGCCTGTCGTACAACTACTCCGAAGAGCCGATGCGCGTGTTCCAGCAGATGGCCAACAACATCGGCATCCAGAACACCAAGCGCTTCGTCGAGGGGCGGCGGCTGTTCCACACCTCGTTCATCGACGGCCGGCATTCGGAGCACCCTGAAAGCAACCCGGTGTTCAGCGCCCACGCCGGGCAACTGGGGCCGCGCTACAACCAGGTGAGCTGCATCGGCTGCCACGGGCTGAACGGGCGCACCACCGCGGCGGCGGCCGGCACGGTGTTCGCCGGCACGGTGCTGACCGGCACGGCCGGTGCCGACGGCAAGCGCGTGCCCGACGCGACCTACGGCCTGAACGTGCTGCAGAAGGCGAGCGCCGCCGGCGCGGCCGACTACGGCGTCAACCTGCAGAGCTACACGACGACGCTGCGCACGCTGGCCGATGGCGAGAAGGTCGAGCTGCAGAAGCCGGTCTACGCCTTCAAGGGCCCGGTGCCGGCGCAGTATTCGGCACGCCAGGCGCCGCAGGTGATCGGCGTCGGGCTGCTGGAGGCCCTGCCCGAAAGCACCGTGCTCGCGCTGGCCGATCCGGGCGATGCGAATGGCGACGGCATCCGCGGCGTCGCCAACCTGGTGACCGATCCGGAGACGGGGCAGACGCGGCTGGGCCGCTTCGGCTGGAAGGCCGCGAAGGCGAGCGTGCGCCACCAGGCCGCCGAGGCGCTGGTCAACGACATGGGCGTGGTGTCGCCGGTGTACCCGTCGCGCAGCTGCCAGCGCGCGGCGGCCGATTGCCGCAGCAACCCGCAAGGCACCGGCGTCAACGAGCAGGAGCTGCAGCGCGTCGTGCAGTACCTGGAGCTGCTCGCGGTGCCGGCCCAGCGCAGCCTGCGCAGCGCCTTCCCCGCCGGCGTGCGGGTCTCGCCGGAGCACGATGTGAACCCGACGCAGGTGGCGCGCGGTGCGCAACTCTTCGCGCAGGTCAACTGCGTCGGCTGCCACACCGCGACGCTGAAGACCGGCACGACGCACCCGTTCGCCGAGCTGCGCGACCAGACCATCCACCCCTACACCAACTTGCTGCTGCACGACATGGGCGCGGGCCTCGCGGACACGGTGGCCGAAGGCAAGGCGCAGCCGTCGATGTGGCGCACCGCGCCGCTGTGGGGCATCGGCTCGCTGCCCTTCGTGCAAGGCAGCGCGCAGAACGTGCGCTACCTGCACGACGGCCGGGCCCGCACGCTGATGGAGGCGATCGGCTGGCACGGCGGCGAGGCCGACAACAGCCGCCAGCGCTTCGAGGCCTTGTCGCGAGACGACCGGGCGGCCGTGCTGGCTTTCCTGGGCTCGCTGTGAACTAGAAGGTAGAAGGGACCGACCTTCTCAGGTCGGTCTCCTGTGGACCTATCGCGGTATCCGGTGTCGATACGTGCGCTACGGCGCATCGCATAGCCATACGTGGGTAACATGTGTCTTTCTCAGGGAGACGCATGAGCATGAGCCTCACCTTTTATGTACTCGAGCACGGTGCGAGTGCTGTGCAATCGGGTCGGAATTTAGTCCAACTCGTTCCGAGCAATTGGGATGACTACTCTTTTAAATCAACGTTTGAAGTTATTTTTTATAACTCGAACGGCTTGCGACGTGAAGTAGGCACAGTAAAAATAGGTTATATCAATCAACGGACAGGCTGGACACTCGAGAAAATTCCAAGGCAATTCTCTAGTCTCGACGCGGGTTGGTTTTCTTTGGGACAAGATGTTGACTACTATAGCGTCTTGCGAGAGCACCTCAGTCAGGCCGAGCGGCAAACTTTACTCAAGGGGCTTGCAGACGTAGTATTTAACGAAGATATATTGAATGTTGCCCACAACGAAGAGGTTTTCCAACGCTCGTTGATGAGAACTGTCAGTCAATCGGTAATTCTAGGCCAATTTCGACGCGTACTCGCTGGGCAGGCCACTCTGACAGAGTTTCATTTCGCATACTATGAAGCCGGCGACAATCGACATGCCGCGGTTAGCTTGGACTTCCACGTCACACCCGATTCAAAACCTTCAACCAATTTGCATGTTTTGATCGGACGCAATGGCGTTGGCAAGACCACCTTGCTGAATAATATGGTTCGGGCAATCGTTCCACAGACAGCACCTACACTTATCCGCGGTAATTTTTACATACCCGATTCAAATAAGACCAAGTGGGTAACCTTGCCGAAAGACTATTTCAGTAGTGTCGTATCTGTATCTTTCAGCGCATTTGACCCCTTTGTGCCTCCAGT
The DNA here is from genome assembly GCF_054049715.1 of Rhizobacter sp. P5_C2. Taxonomy (NCBI): domain Bacteria; kingdom Pseudomonadati; phylum Pseudomonadota; class Betaproteobacteria; order Burkholderiales; family Sphaerotilaceae; genus Rhizobacter; species Rhizobacter sp. P5_C2. Next base: position 12,413 of record NZ_JBFULV010000057.1, read on the forward strand.
CGATCAACCCGACCGTAGCCAAGGAATTGCGTACTTCTATGTCGGAATGAAGAAGACTCGCGCATCAGTTCGAATAGAAAGCCAGCCGCCTAAAACAGAGATTGACCTAGGTAATGATTTTATTGAAGCTCTCCGATCGTGCTTAAGTCAACCGGCAAAACGAGATCGCTGGCATACAGCAATAACTCGTCTGGAATCTGACAGCAATTTCGCCGACATGGATTTAAGTCGACTCCTCCAGGTAGACACTGCCTCGGCTCTTCAATTGGCTGCATCCTTGGTGAAGTCGATGAGTTCAGGCCATTCCATTGTGCTACTCACCATTACTAAATTAATTGATACCGTCGAAGAGAAAACACTCGTATTGATGGACGAACCCGAAAGCCATTTGCACCCACCCCTTCTGTCGGCATTCATTCGAGCCTTATCGGATCTATTGAATAATCGCAATGGTGTTGCGATTATTGCAACTCACTCTCCGGTTGTTGCCCAAGAAGTCCCACGATCATGTGTTTGGAAAATGAGCCGCCTACGTGTTCAAGGAAGAGTGGATCGCCCAGAAAGAGAAACCTTCGGAGAAAACGTTGGCGTTCTGACTAGAGAGATCTTTGGTTTGGAGGTTTCGAAATCTGGCTTTCATGAGGTCCTTCAGAAGGCTGTTCTAGAAGGGGGCACATTTGAGAGCATCGCCCAACAATATAATGGACAACTCGGATTCGAAGCACAAGCTCTATTGCGCGTGTTGCTTACAGCTCGGGACACATCAACGCGTCAGTCAACATGAGGCGTCTGAACAAACCAAATATGGACTCAGCCGAAGTCTATGCGGCTTGCATTGCAGGCATAAGCGATGCAGGCTTAGCAAATAAGTTTCATGGCGCTCGTGAACAGGTACTATTGTATTTCCGTCATTACGAGGCACTTGCTGAAACGCATCTGCTTTTTTCATTGCCTGCTAGCACTTGGGGAGACAACGCGCAAATGGTTCTTGCCGGCCTTACAAAAGGAGAATTCGTCGATCTGTATAAAACTTACATGGTCAACCGAAGCAAGCCCGCTCGCAAGTACTATGACAAAATTATTTTGACAGCCCCGCTTGGGAAGTGCCCCCTTTGTGGGTTTGGCCAAGTATCAACCCTCGATCACTTTCTTTCGAAATCACGATACCCAGCATTCTCAGTTCTATGCTCCAACCTAATACCATCCTGCACGGACTGTAATAATGGCAAGGGATCGCCGGTCGTGACTCATGAGGGTCAAATTCTGCACCCATACTTTGAGACTTCTGTTGTCGAACAAGAGCCGTGGCTTTATGCTGAGGTTATCGAATCTGCACCGACGACAGTTCGCTACTTCGTCTTCCCGCCTGCATCATGGCCAGAAGACTTGGCCCGGAGGACGGCCAATTACTTAGATCAACTTGATCTCGCCAGGCGATTTTCAATCGAAGCCGCTTCCGAGGTTGCCGGGTTGTCCACACAATTGCATGAACTAGGCGCCGATGAACTACGACGCGATCATCTCTCAGAGATAGCCCGCATCGAGAGACGTGAGAGAACAAACTCATGGAAGGCTGCGCTCTACGAGGCTTTGGCCAACAGTAATTGGTTTCTGCGTGGCGGGTACCGCAACCCGCAACATTGAGCACGGCATTAAGACCAAAATCTCTTTCCATCTCTGGCGGGGAAATCGCTGGACCCATGTCCGACGGCTCCTACATCTCATTGCGTTTACGGACGATTGCCGTAGTCCGCCTAAAGCCTAGTCTTGATGCGATGGACAAAGTCACCTTGCTCACAGCGGACCACAAGCAGTCGTCGCATGTAACTCCAAGGGCCTGGTGGTCGCTCGTCAAGCAGGCCGGCAATGCGTGGATCGACGACTACGCGCCCAGCATGGGCGCGGCGCTGTCGTACTACAGCATGTTCTCGCTGGCGCCCTTGCTGCTGATCGTGATCGCGATCGCCGGGCTGGTGTTCGGCGAAGAGGCTGCGCGCGGCGAGGTGTTCGGCCAGATCCGCGGGCTGCTCGGCACCGAGTCGGCGCAGGCGGTGGAAGCGGTGCTGGCCAGCCTGCACAAGCCGGCCGAGGGCACGGCGTCGGCGGTGCTGGGCATCGTCGTGCTGCTGGTCGGCGCCACCTCGGTGTTCGGCGAACTGCAGGACGCGCTCGACCGCATCTGGCGCGCGCCGGCCCGGGTGCGGGCCAGCGGCTGGTGGAACCTGCTGCGCGCGCGCCTGCTGTCGTTCGGCATGATCCTCGGCATCGCCTTCCTGCTGATGGTGTCGCTGGTGCTCAGCGCCGCGATCTCGGCGCTCGGCAAATGGTGGGGCGGCGCGTTCGGCAACTGGGCCACGCTGGCGCAGCTGGTGAACCTGGCCGTCGGGCTGCTGATGACCACCGGCGTGTTCGCGATGATCTACAAGCTGATGCCGCGCGTGGACGTGCGCTGGCACGACGTGTGGCTGGGCGCGCTGTTGACAGCGCTGCTGTTCACCGTCGGCCGCTACCTGATCGGCGCCTACATCGGCAGGAGCGGCGTGGCCTCGGGCTTCGGGGCCGCCGGCTCGCTGATCGTGATCTTCGTGTGGGTGTACTACTCGGCGCAGATCTTCCTGATGGGCGCCGAGCTGACCTGGGTCTATGCGCGCAGCTTCGGCTCGATGCGCCACCTGCCGCAGCCCCCGGCGCCGACGACCTCGGGCACCGCGAGTGGAATTCCTACAGTGCGTTCTTGAGCGCACCTACACCAGGGTCATCGGGTCGTCCTTACAGTCTCTCCATCGCCAGGGAGAAAACACCATGCGCTCGCTGCACTTCTCGCACCTCTCGGACCTCTCGCACCGCTCGTTGCCGGCGGCCCGCAAGTTGCTGCCGGGCGTCGGCGTGGCCCTGCCGGTGGCGGTGGCCTTCGCGGCACTGGCGATCGGCCTGCCGGTGACCGAGCGGGCCGACCGCAACGCCTTCGCCGCCGACATCCTGCTGATGGCCGCCGCCGTTCCCGCGGCCGCCGCGAGCGCCGTGCCGGTGATCAAGCGCGAGGTCAGCCGGGTGCGCGAATCGGCACGGGGCCTGGGGCCGTCATCCGCTCGATGACCCAGTCGACGAACACCCGCACCCGCGGCGAAAGCTGCCGGCTGTGCGGGTACAGCAGCGACACCGGCATCGGCGCCGGACGCCACGCCGCCAGCACCTCCTGCAAGCGCCCGTCCGCCAGCTCGGCCTGAACGTTGTAGCGCGGTACCTGGATCAGGCCCTGGCCGGCCAGGCAGCACGCCAGATAGGCATCGGCATGGCGCACTGACACGCTGCCCTTCATCAACACCGTCTGCGGCTGGCCATCGACGATGAAGTCGAACGGGATGCGCCGGCCGGTCGCACTCGACAGGAAGTTCACCGCCCGGTGCTGCGACAGCTCGGCCAGCGACACCGGCACGCCGTACCTCGCCAGGTAGGCCGGGCTCGCGCAGGTGAGCTGCGGGTTGTCGGCCACGTGCCGCTGCACCATCGATGAATCGCGCGGGCTACCGGCGCGCAGCACGCAATCCACCCCCTCGCGCACCAGGTCGACCAGCCGGTCGCCCATGCCGATGTCGAGCTCGATGTCGGGGTAGCGCGCGCAGAACTCGCCCAGGTGCGGCAGCAGGAAGCGGCGGGCCAGCGTTTCCTGCAGGTCGACGCGCAGCTTGCCCTTCGGGTTCGCCAGCGAATGGCCGAAGGCCGACTCGGTCTCGTCGAGGTCGGCCAGCAGCCGCACGCAGCGCTGGTAGTAGGCCTCGCCGTCGGGCGTCGGCTTCACCTGGCGGGTCGTGCGCTGCAGCAGCCGCGTGCCGAGGCGCTTCTCGAGCTGCTGGATGGCGTGCGTCGCGGTGGCGCGCGGCAGCTCCAGGTCTTCGGCACCCTTCGTGAAGCTGCCCAGTTCGACGATGCGGACGAACAGCTGCATGGTCTGGAAACGGTCCATTCTGGGCGCTCGCTGGTGGATTGTTTGTTGATCTTGGTTGAACAGTGATGGCAATTCTTGCGCATTTATTGATTTCCATCGAGCAACCAGAATTCATTCCATCGTCACTTCCATCCCAGGAGCTCACCATGACCCAGCAAGTTGCCATCGTCACCGGCGCATCCCGCGGCATCGGCGCCACCGTCGCGCGCCGCCTCGCCGCCGACGGATTCGCCGTCGTCGTCAACTACGCCGGCAACGCCGCCGCAGCGGCCGCGGTCGTCGCCGACATCGCCGCCGCCGGCGGGCAGGCCACCGCGGTGCAGGCCGATGTGTCGGACCCGGCGGCCGCCCGCAGGCTGTTCGACGAAGCGATCCGCGCCTACGGCCGCGTCGACGTGCTGGTGAACAACGCCGGCGTGATGCCGACCAACATGCCGGCGCTCGTCGACACCGACGACGCCACCTTCGACCGCATGTTCCACATCAACGTCAAGGGCAGCTTCAACACGATGCGCGAAGCGGTGAAGCGGCTGCAGGCGGGCGGGCGCATCGTCAATTCCTCGAGCAGCGTGGTCGGGCTGGCGACGCCGGGGTACTCGGCCTATGCGGCCGCCAAGGCTGCGATCGAGACGATGACGAACATCCTCGCGAAGGAGCTGCGCGGCCGGCAGATCACCGTCAACGCCGTTGCGCCGGGGCCGACCGCGACCGACCTGTTCCTCGACGGCAAGGCGCCCGAGGTGATCGAGCGCCTGGCCAAGGCCGCGCCGCTGGAACGCCTCGGCACGCCGCAAGACATCGCGGGGGTCGTGTCCTTCCTCGTCGGCCCGGACAGTGCCTGGGTCAACGGCCAAACCCTCCGCGCCAACGGCGGAATCATCTGAAACACCCCTGGAGAACCACCATGAGCAACAAGATCATCGTCATCACCGGTGCGTCGAGCGGTTTCGGCGCCCTCACCGCCCGGGCCCTGGCCGACGCCGGGCACACCGTGTACGCCGGCATGCGCGCCATCGCGACGCGCAATGCGAAGGCGGCGCAGGACGCCGCGGCCTATGCGGCCGACCGCCAGGTCGACCTGCGTGGCATCGAGCTCGATGTCGGCTCGCAGGACTCGGTCGGCGCCGCCGTCGCGAAGATCATCGAGACGCACCAGCGGCTCGACGTCATCGTGCACAACGCCGGCCACCTGGTGACCGGCCCGACCGAGGCCTTCACGCCCGAGCAGATCGCGCAGGTCTTCGACGTCAACACGCTGGGCACGCAGCGCCTGAACCGCGCCGCGCTGCCGCAGCTGCGCCGCCAGCGCCACGGGCTGGTCGTCTGGGTGTCGAGCTCCAGCGTCAAGGGCGGCACGCCGCCCTTCCTCGGGCCCTACTTCGCGGCCAAGGCGGCGATGGATTCGCTGGCGGTCAGCTACGCCGGCGAGCTGGCGCGCTTCGGTGTCGAGACGACGATCGTCGTGCCGGGGGCCTTCACCTCCGGCACCAACCACTTCGCGCACGCCAGCCATGCGGCTGATGCCGAGGTGGCCCAGGCCTACGACGCGCTGTATGCCGGGCTGCCCGAGCAGGTCGGCGAGGCGCTCGCGAAGCTGGAGCCGGCCGATGCCGACGTGGCCGATGTGGCGCGCGCGATCGTCGCCGCGGTCGATGCGCCCTACGGCCAGCGGCCGTACCGCGTGCACGTCGACCCGAGCGACGACGGCTCGGGCCTCGTCAGCGCGGTGGCCGACCGCATGCGCGTGCAGCTGCTCGAACGCGCCGGGCTGTCGGACCTGCTGAAGGTCGTGCCGGTGGTCGCCTGAAGCCATCTGACGTGCCGCTGTCACCATCTTCATTTGCGATGGCGAGCTCCGCATTTGCTGCACATTCGCGGCGGCCAATGGCCGGGGTTTCACCGGATCCCCCGGTGGACGGCACATGGACACGGACGGGAATGACGAAGGGATCGAACGAAGAAGGCGGCTCACCGCAGGCACCGCTGACGCAGCAGCTTCTCGCGCTGCGCGACGCCTGCGCGGTGTGCGGCGACGAAGCGCAGTTCGCTGCGATGGCGCGACAGCAGGTGCAGCCGGTGCTGCCGCACGGCTCGTTGGTGGCGGCCATCGTGCGCATCGGGCCGGAGCAGCTCCGGCTGGTGCATGCGATCGGCGTGGACCACCCGGCCGCCGCGATGGCGAAGCTGCCGCGGCAGCTCGACCTGGCCGACCGGCCGGCGCTGAAGCGCTGGCTCGACACCGGCGAGCCACAGGTGTTGCAGATGCCGGGCGACGCCGAGCGGGTGTCGGCGCTGGAGCGCCGCGAAATCGATGCGCTGGGCATCCGCCGGCTGGCGCTGCACGGCCGCATCGACCTCGGCGGCATCGTCGGAAGCGTTTTCAGCTTCTGCCACCTGAACGGCGACCTGACGCCGCAGCAGACGCTGGAGATCCTGCGCCTGGTGATCCCGCCGCTGCACGAGGCGCTGATGCGCGTGTGGCGGCACGATCGCCACGTGCTGCATCGCCCGCTGCCGCGCTGAGCGGCCGCTGCGACCGCCGCGCTCTTCAGCTCAGCGCAGCCGCTCCAGCGCGTTCGCCAGCTGCTGCACCGTGCGGTCGACGCGGCCCAGCTTGTCGAGCCCGAACAGCCCGATGCGCCAGCTGCGGAAATCCGCCGGCTCGTCGCACTGCAGCGGCACGCCGGCGGCGGTCTGCAGGCCGAGCCCGCCGAACTTGCGGGCCGACTGGATCTCGGGGTCGTCGGTGTAGCTGACCACCACGCCCGGCGCCTCGAAGCCGGTCGCCGCGACGCTCTTGAAGCCCTTCTGCGCCAGCAGCGTGCGCACCTTGGTGCCCAGCAACTGCTGCGCGTTGCGCGCGGCCTCGAAACCGAAGCGCTCGGTCTCCTGCATGACCTCCCAGGTCTTGGTCAATGCATCGGTCGGCATCGTCGTGTGGTAGCCGAACGCGCCGGCCTCGTAGGTCTCGGCGATCTGCAGCCACTTGCGCAGGTCGCACGCGAAACTGGTGCTCTGCGTCTGCGCCATGCGGTCGCGCGCGGCCGCGCTCAGCATCACGAAGGCGCTGCCCGGCGAGCCGCTCCAGCCCTTCTGCGGCGCGCTGATCAGGATGTCGACGCCGGTGGCCTGCATGTCGACCCACATCGCGCCCGACGCGATGCAGTCGAGCACGAAGAGCCCGCCGGCCGCATGCACCGCATCGGCCACCGCCTTCAGGTAGTTGTCGGGCAGGATGATCCCGGACGCGGTCTCGACGTGGGCCGCGAACACCAGCGCCGGCGACTCGCGGCGGATCGTCTGCAGCACCTCGTCGATCGGTGCCGGCGCGTACGGCGCCTGGTAGCCCGAGCCGGTGGGCCGCGCCTTCAGCACGGTGGCGGCCGACGGGATCGAGCCCATCTCGAAGATCTGCGTCCAGCGGTAGCTGAACCAGCCGTTGCGGATCACCAGCACGCGCTGGCCGGTCGCGAACTGGCGGGCCACCGCCTCCATGCCGAAGCTGCCGCTGCCGGGCATCACGATCGCGGTCGGCGCGTGGTAGGTGCGCTTCAGCGTGTCGGTGATGCCGCGCAACACGCCCTGGAACTTCTTCGACATGTGGTTCAACGCGCGGTCGGTGTAGACCACCGAGAACTCGAGCAGGCCATCGGGATCGACCTGGGGCAGCAGTCCGGGCATGGGTGTCTCCATCAGTGGGTGTTGTCGTGGCGCAGCGTAGCACCGGACGCCCGGTGAATCCCTGCGATCATGCGGCGCATGCGATTCGACCTCGGCCTGTGCTGTGCCACCGCCCTGCTGCTGGCGGGCTGCGCGCTTTCACCTGCACACTCCACACCTCCCGCCATCGTGCTGCTCGGCGAGGTGCACGACAACGCCGCGCAGCACGCGCTGCGGCTCGCCGAGTTCAGGCAGCTGCTCGACACCGGCGCGCGGCCGGCGCTGCTGATGGAGCAGTTCGACCGCGACCGTCAGCCCGACATCGACCGCTTGCGCGCTGCCGCGCCGGCCCCGACGGCGGCCGCGCTGATCGCCGCGGCCGGCGGCGGGCCGGGCTGGAACTGGGCGTTCTACTCGCCCTTCGTGCAGCTCGCGCTCGACCACGGCCTGCCGATCGTCGCGGTCAACGTGTCGCGCGCCGACAGCCGGCAGGTGATCAGCAAGGGCCTGGCCGACACCGGCTTTTCGGCCGAGGTGCCGGAGGCGATCTGGGCGGCCCACACCGGCGACATCGAAGACAGCCACTGCGGCATGATCGACGCCGCCACCGCCCGCCGCATGGCCGGTGCGCAGGTCGCGCGCGACCAGTTCATGGCGCGCAGCGTGGAGGCGTACGCCGAGCGCGGCGTGGTGCTGCTGGCCGGCAACGGCCATGTGCGGCGCGATGTCGGCGTGCCGCGCTGGCTGGCCGATCGCACCCGCGCGCGCAGCCGCAGCGTCGGCTACCTGGAGGACACCGACGCGCCACCGGCGGGCGCCTACGACCGCGTCGTCGTCACGCCGGCGCAGCCGCGCGAGGACCCGTGCGCGGCGATGCGCAAGCCCGCAGACTGACTCCTCAGGCCCACGCCTCCTGCACCGCCGAGCGCACCGCCAGCGTCGCCGGCGACAAGCGGCCCTCCGGCAGCGACGCGAAGCAGATCCAGGTGTGCGCCCGCCAGTGCTTCCAGATGCGCAGCTCGCCCTGGCGCTCGGCCTGCTCGGCCTGGTCCAGCCGCACGACGCCGATGCCCATGCCGCTGGCCACCATGCTGCGCACCACGCCTTCGGTGCTGGCCGAGGCCCCTTCCTCCCGGTAGTCGCGCCCACCGGCCGCGAACAGCGCATCGATGTGGGTGCGCAGCACGCAGCCGGCCGGCGTGCCGATCCACGGCTGCGTCATCAGGTCGGCCAGCGACGGTTCCGGATGGGCCTCGGCAAACGCATTCGGCAGCGCGACCACCAGGTCGACCGTCGCCAGCCGCTGCACCTGCACGCCCGGCACGTCGTCGTGGTCCGTCATCACATAGGCGCAGTCCAGCTCACCCCTCTGCAGCGCCAGCAGCATCTCCGACGACAAGCCCTGCTGCAGCTGCAGCGTGACCTGCGGGTTGCGCTGTGCCAGCTTCAGCAGCGCATCGCCCAGCCGCAGCGCGATCGGATCGCTGACGGTGCCGAAGCGCACCACGCCCTGCGCCGCGCCGCGCAACTGCGCGGCCGCCGAGCGCATGCGCCCGGCCGAGGCCAGCGTGCGCTCGGCGTCGTCGAGCAGCCGGCGGCCCTCTTCGGTCAGGCCCATGCCGCGCGGCGTGCGGTCGAACAGCCGCACGCCGAGTTCATCCTCCAGCGCCTTGATCTGCGCGCTGACGGCCGGCGGGCTGGTGAACACGCGCTCGGCGGCGCGCGTCAGGTTGCCCTCCTGGGCGACCGCGACGAAGGTCTTCAGTTGATACAGCTCCATGACGGCGGATTGTGGACACCGGCCGCGCCGCTGTCAGTTCGCATTTCCTGAGGGCCCGGTCCGAATTGGCGAATGGCCTTGCAGCTCGCCGTTGCCGAGACTGGCTGCATCGCATCCGATCCCGTGGAGCCCGCCATGACCCTTCCTCGTTCTCCTGCCGTCGGCATGGCCGGGCTGCTGCTCGCGACCACCGCCTGGGGCAGCCTGTTCCTCGCCAGCAAGCCGGTGCTGCCGCATGTCGACCCGGTGTGGTTCACGCTGCTGCGCTACAGCATCGCGACGCTCGGCTTCATGCTGGTGCTGCGGCTGCGCGGGCCGATCCCGTGGGCCGCGCTGCGCCAGCACGGCCGGCGCCTGGCCGGGCTCGGCTTCGTCGGCTACGGCGTGTTCAGCGCGATGGTGCTGGTGGGCCTGGCGCATTCGGTGCCGTCGCACGGCGCGGTGATCATGGCGACGATGCCGATCACGACGCAGCTGGTGCGCTGGGCGCTCGACGGCCAGCGGCCGAGCCGCAGCGCGATCGCCAGCACGCTGCTGGCCCTCGTCGGCGTGGTGATGGTGTCGGGCGCGCTGACGCATCGCGCCGCCGGCGCGCAGGCCTCGACGCTGGTCGGTGACCTGACGGCGCTGGCCGGCACGCTCGGCTGGATCGCCTACACGCGCGGCGCGGCGCGGCTGCCCGAGCTCGACGTGATCAGCTTCAGCGCATTGAGCGCACTCGCCTCGTGGCCGCTGCTGCTCATCGCGACGCTGCTGCTCGCCGCCTTCGGCTTGGCGCCCGTGCCGGCCGCCGATGCCGCGTGGAATGCGTGGCCGGCGCTCGTCTACATCGGCCTCGTGCCGACGGTGTTTGGGGTGCTGGCCTACAACTTCGGCGTCAGGACGCTGGGCGTCGTGACCAGCACCGCGTTCCTGAACTTCGTTCCGGTCTCGGTGCTGCTGATCGGTGCCGCGATGGGCTCACGCCCGGCGCTGCATGAGCTGGCCGGGGTGATGCTGGTGGTGTCTGGGTTGCTGGTCCACACGCTGTCACAGCGTGCGGCCAGCAAGTTGGATGGCGGGAAGGCCGCTCAGCGGCCCGTGCCTGCCGGCGACATCGACAGGAACGCGCTGGTGTGCAGGTCGCCCCGGCCGCAGCGGCTGTTGTCGATCGCGCGCATGCGGCGCTCGAGTTCGTAGATGTCGTGGGATTCGGCCAGGTAGGCCTCGTCGTAGCCGCCTCGGGGCTGGGTTCCGCCGGCAAATGCGTTGCGCATGGCGCTGGCGATGGCATTGATGAAGTTCATGTTCTATCTCGGTCCGTCTTGTGGTCGGTTTTTCTCAGTCGGTGCACCCGTTTTGCGGGTTAACACCTAGATCTCAGTGTAAACCCTGACGTATGTCCTGTCTGTGACGGAAACCGCTGACCCCCTGCGAATCAGGGGCCTCTCAAGCCGCCGAGCAGCGGAAACGCCGCAGCGCCGGCCGACACACCGCCGCGCCGCAGCTGTTCCAGCCGGCGCGTCATGCCGTCGATCTCGACGGTCTGGCCGGCGATGATCTCCTCGGCCAGTTGACGGGTCGCCGGATCGCGGCCGTGCTGCAACACCAGCCGCGCCATGTCGACCGCCCCGGCGTGGTGCGGAATCATCATCGCGAGGAAGTCGACGTCGGCGTCGCCGGTGTAGCCCGCGTCGTGCATGCCGCTCATCATCCGCGCCATCGATTCGTCCATGTCGTCGCGAAAGCTCAGCGGCTCGCTCATGCCGTCTGCCCCTTCTCGCCGATCCGCACGTAGACGAGGTTGATGCTCTTCTTGTTGCGCAGCGCACCCGACGGCAAGGCCAGGCTGCCCAGCGGGATCTGCGCGAGGAACACCGGCGCGAACGGGTCGCTCACGTCGAACGCGCTGCACACCGTCTGGCCGGCGCCCGGTGTCGCGGGCAGTTCATCCTGCTCGTGGGCGACGTAGAGCAGCGTGTTCTCCGGGTTGGTCCACAGCCCGTGCGCCTCGCGGCCGTGCGAGAAGAAGCTGCCGACCATGCGGCGCTGCCCCGGCGGCGCGGCGCGGTCGACGATCGCGATGCGGCTCGAGGCCACGCCGTCGGGTCCGCCGTCGTCGACCCGCGCGAGGCTCGCATAGACGACGCTGCCGCGCGCATTGCGGACGAACTCGACGTGGTTGGGCCGCGCGTTCGCGCCGAGCGGTACCAGGTCGCTCAGGTCGAAGGCGCCGTGCGTCGAGCGGCACGAGATCGCATCGGCCAGCTTGTGCGAGAGCCACAACTCGCGGCCGTCGGCGGTCGTCTTGATGAAGGGCGTGAAGCCGAACGGGTCCTGCGCGGCGATGGCTAGCGTCTTGACGCGCTGCGGCCGCGAATGGCCGGCCGCATCAAAGTTCATGCGGAACACGTCGAGCTGCGGCGTCTTCTGGCTCGCGACGAAGGCCCATTGCCCGTCGATCGAGAACCAGGCCTGCGACGGTCCGTTCAGCGTCACCAGCGTGCCGCGGATCGCCGGCGCGCTGCCGCCTTCGAGCTGGCGGCGTGCCAGCTCGACGTCGAGGATCGCGATGCGGTTCTCGCCGCGGATCGTCACCCACAGCTCGCGGCCGTTGCGCGTGAAGCTCGGCTCGTGCGGCTCGCGCCCCAGCAGCAGGCCGCCGGACACGCGCTCGGCGTTCGTCGTCGGGCCGGCCGCCGGGTTCGGCAGGTTGCCGATGACGCGGCGCTGCGCCGCATCGATCAGGTAGACGTTGCTGGAGCCGCGGCCGGTCGTCGCGAGCAGCCGGCCGTCGGGCGACGGCACCGCGCCGTGGGCATCGATGCAGCCGTGGTACAGCGGCTTGTGGATCATCGCCGCATGGGTCGGCGCGACGCCGGCGGTGACGTAGCGGAACGGCGGGCGCGGGTCCTCGTCGAAGCTGGTCAGGTTGATCGTCGACTCGACCGTGTTGCTGCGCGGGTCGATCACGACCAGCGTGTTCGAGTCTTCGTTGGTGATGAAGACGCGGTCGCGCGGGTCGATGCCGGGGGATGCCACCGGCGCGCTGTCTTGCGCCATCGCGGGCCAGGCGGCCGTTGCCGAGCCGGCCGCGGCCAGCTTCAGGAGGTCTCTGCGTTGCATGGGAGTGTGGGGATCCGGAAAGAAGGGACCTCTGCACTGACGGATCGCGATTCCGTTTTATTCCGCCGGCCCGCGAGAATGATCGCCCGCGCCTGGAGAACACGATGAAGACGATGCCATGCCGCCGGATCGCCGGCCTGATCACCCTGCTCGCGGCCGCCGGCGCCGCCGCCCAGGCGCACGAGCGCTACCGGGGCCTGTGCGACGCGTCGGCCGCTGTCGCGCTCGACGCCCGGCACTTCGTCGTCGCCGATGACGAACACAACACCTTGCAGGTCTTTCGCCGCGATGTGCCGGACGCCGTCGGGCGCGTCGATCTCGACCGCTTCCTCGGCACCGAGGCCGGCCGCGAATCCGACATCGAGGGCGCGGCCGAGAGCGGCGGCGTCATCTACTGGATCGCCTCGCACGGCCGCAACAGCGCCGGCAAGAAGCGCGACGAGCGGCACCGGCTGTTCGCGACCGAGCGCGTACCCGGAGCGGCACCGCCGTCGCTGCGCCCGGTCGGCCAGCCGTACACCCGCCTGCTCGACGACCTGCTCGATGCGCCGCAGCTGAAGGGCTACCACCTGAAGGACGCGTCGAAGCTGCCGCCCGAGGCGCCGGGCGGACTCAACATCGAAGGCCTGGCCGCAACACCCGCAGGCGCGTTGCTGGTCGGGCTGCGCAACCCGCTGCCGCGTGGGCGCGCGCTTGTCGTCGCGATCGACAACCCGGCGCAGGTCGTGCGCGGCCAGCGCGCGAAGATCGGCAGCGTGTTCGAACTGCCGCTCGATGGCCGCGGCATCCGCAGCCTCGAGCGCGTTGGCAGCGGCTACCTCGTGGTCGCCGGACCGCCTGCAGACGACGGCAGCTTCGCGCTGTACCGCTGGTCGGGTGCGGCCGGCGAGGCCCCGGTGCCGGTGCCGTCGGTCGCGTTCGGCAGCCTGCGGCCCGAGGCGCTGTTCGAATGGCCGGGCTCGGGCGAGGTGCAGGTGCTGAGCGACGACGGCGGCGTGCGCATCGCCGGGGTCGAATGCAAGGCGCTGCCGGCGTCGCAACGCGCGTTCCGCAGCCTCGTCGTCAGGCCCTGAGCCTCAGGCCGGCACGGACCGGCCGACGGCCGCGCGCCGGAAGCGCCCCGGCGTCACTCCCGCATGCCGCGTGAACGCGCGATTGAACGCTGCCTCGGACCGGTACCCCACCGCCTCGCCGACCGATGCGCTGTCCTGCCCGCCCTGCGCCAGCAGGCGCGACGCGAGTTCCATGCGCAGCGTCGTCAGCAGCTCGATCGGCCCGYAGCCTGCCGCCTGCTGGAACTGCCGCGCGAAGGTCGCGCGCGACAGGTGGCAGCAGCGCGCCATCTCGTCGACCGTCCACGGCCGCTGCGGCTCGGCCAGCATCGCCTGCAGCGCCGGCGCCAGCCGCTCGCGCACCATCAGGCCGAGCACGCCGTGCTGCTGCGGCTGCTGCGCCAGGTGCGCGCGCAGCGCCAGCGTGAACAGCGTGCCGCACAGCCCGGCGACGATGGCCGCCGCGCCCGGCTGCTGCTGTTCGATCTCGTGCGCCATCATGCCGACCAGCCCGCGCAGCCAGGCCGCGCCCGGCGTCGCATCGAAGGGCACGACGATGTGCGCCGGCAGCGCATCGAGCACGCTGCTGCGCCGCCGACCGGCGAACTCGAACTCGCCGCACAGCAGGTCGAGTGCGACGGCAGCATCGCGCCGGGCAAGGTTCGTCTTCAACGGCAGCACCGGGCCATCGTCGGTGCGGATCGCCGGGCCGCGCCGCGCGGACAGCCCGCGCACCACATGCGCATCGCCATGCGGCAGCACCAGCAGGCTGCCCTGCCGCAGCGCGATCGCACGCCGCTGCGCCGGCAGCCACACCTCGCACTCGCCCGCCAGCGCCACATGGAACGGCGCCCGCCACGGGCCGACCCCCTTGTGCGGCACCGAGAAGCCGGGGCCGAACAGGCAGCGCAGGTCCATGCGACCGCGCAGGTCGAGCGTGGCGACCAACTGGCTCAGGGCATCCATCGGCAGGCTCCCGGTTGAGACGATGGAGCAATTATCCGAGACCGGCCGGCATTCACCATCGCACCGGGCGGGCCTACAGTCAGGCATCGACACACCGTCGCTGCCCTGGAGCCGGCCGTGAACCTGCAAGCCCTCTCGAAACCTTCCCCGATCCCCGTTTCGTTCTTCAGCATCCCGGTCGGCCTGCTCGCGCTCGGCACCGCGTGGCGTGCCGCGGTCGGGCTGTGGGCGCTGCCGGCCTGGCTGGCCTCGGTGGTCACCGCGACCGGCGTCGTCGTCTGGCTGATGCTGCTGGCGCTGTATGCGCTGAAGTGGGTGTTCCACCGCGCAGCGGCGCAGGCCGAACTGCAGCATCCGGTGCAGTCGTCGTTCCTCGCGCTGGTGCCGGTCTCCAGCCTGCTCGCCGCGATCGCGCTGCAGCCGGTCGCGCGGCCGCTGGCGTTCGCGGTGTTCATCGTCGCGCTGGTTGCGTCGATCGCCATCGGCGCGTGGCTGTACGGCCGCGTCTGGCAAGGCGGGTTGACGCCGGAGCTCGTCACGCCGGCCCTCTACCTGCCGGTGGTCGCCCAGAACTTCGTCGCCGCGCTCGCGGCCGCCAGCTTCGGCTGGCCGCAGGTGGGCCTGTGGTTCTTCGGCGCCGGGCTGCTGGCGTGGCTCGCGATCGAGTCGACGATCCTGAACCGCCTCGGCACGCGCGGTGCGCTGCCGCCGGCCTTGCGGCCGCTGCTGGGCGTCCAGCTCGCGCCGCCGGTGGTCGGCGGCGTCGCATGGATGGCGCTCGGCCATGAGTCGCCCGACCTGGTTGGCCAGGCGCTGCTGGGTTACGGGCTGTACCAGGCGTTGCTGCTGGCCCGCTTGCTGCCTTGGATCCGCGCGCAAGGTTTTGCGGTGTCGTACTGGGGCTTCAGCTTCGGCGTGGCCGCGTTGCCGACGCTCGCGATGCGCCTGGCGGCCCACGGCAACCCGGGCGGCAACAGCGCCGTGCAGTGGCTCGCGCCGATCGCGTTCGCGCTGGCCAACCTGATCGTGCTGGCGCTCATGGTCGGCACGCTGCGCCTGCTGATCAATCCCACCCATCCGGGGGTGTCCCAGCCTGTCTGACGCCGCGGGGTGACTTTGGTCGAGCGCTGCGGCGCGGCGCGGCCGCAATAATGGCCCGATGCCCGCACGACGAGACCCTGCCCGCCCGCCGCGACGGCCGATGGCCGCCCACCGGGCCGGCATCGGTCTGTTGGTGCTGGCGGGCCTGTTCGCCGGTTGCGGGCCGGCCCATTCCAACGACGGCGGCAACGGCATGATCTTCGGCCTGTTCAAGAGCAAGTTCACGACGAGCGTCAGCCCGCAGGTGGGCGCTTCGCTGGTGCGCGAACCGGCGTGGCCCGCCGCGCTGCCGGCGCCCCCGGCGGCGTCGTACCCGCCAATCCGCAACGTCAGCATCGAGGGCGGCCTGCCGCCTGCCGGCACGCTTGCGGCGACACGCGCCGAGCACCCGGCGGCCGAGGCCTTCGTGATCGACACGCTGGCCGTCGTCAACACCTACGAACCCGAGCGCCGAACGCAGCTGTGGCAGCTCGATGCCCGTGACGCGCGCCGCTTCGACAAGCAGCGTGCGGCAAGCTTCGACCCGGCCCAGGCCAAGTGGCTGATGTACAGCGCCGAATCGGTGCTCGCGCTGCCCGGCCGCCAGGTGCTGATCCAGCTGAAGTACCACCGGCCGCAGGCCACTGATGGCCTGTTCGTCTACGACGCCGAGGCCGACCGCATGCGCAGCTTCGGCAGCATCGAGCCCGACTGGTCGCGCGGCCTGCCCTTCAGGTTCGTCGACAGCCTGCAGCTGCGTCCCGACGCCGTGCTGGTGCGCTACCAGACCGACAAGGAACGGCTCGGCCCGCAGCGCTACGTGAACCACTTCGAGCACCTGGTGCTGTTCTCGCCGCGCCATCGCGAGGGCCTCGAGCTGGTGAAGCTCGGCCTCGACGACGGCAGCGTCCGCCGCTGGGGACTCTCCGGCAGCAAGCTCTGGTTGCAGACCGTCGACGAGCGGGCGGCGCCGCCGCGCGAGGCCGTCTGGTCGCTGGACCTCGCCCGCGTGCTCTGACGGGCACCCATTCACCGCAGGCTTTACCGCAGGGAGGCGGCTCGTACCGCGAACATCATGTCGACACCGATCAACGAATACCTGACGCCGCAAGAGGCGTCGTACATCGCGCACAACTCGTACTTCACGCTGAAGGACTGGATCAGCGGGCAGCCGACCATCGGCATGGAGACCCGCGCCAACGTGCGCAAGATGGTCACCGGCGACGGGCTGGGCGCCGCGGCCCAGGCCGGCGGCACCAACACCTCGCTGAAGAGCACCGAGCTCGGCGGCGCGAAGCTCGACCGCGTGTTCGCCGGATCGACCGCCGGCGTCACCACCGGCTTCGGCTACGTGCTGAGCTTCAACCGCGCCGGCAGCAAGCAGGTCGTCATCGCGACGCGCGGCACGCGGGCCGAACACTCCAAGGCCGACCTGCTCACCGACCTGCGCGCCTCGATGACCGGCTTCGGCGATTTCGGGCTGGTGCACCAGGGCTTTCGCAACACCTTCGACAGCGTGAAGATCGGCCTCACGCGCGACGACAGCCGGATCATGGACGCCGACGTGGTGCACTGCGTCGGCCACAGCCTGGGCGGCGCGGTCGCGACGCTGGTGGCGGCGCATTTCTCGTCGCGCGGCAAGGCGGTGAAGCTCTACACCTTCGGCTGCCCGCGCGTCGGCGCGCTGGGGGCGCAGGGGGCGATGGAGCAGTCGCTCGGCAAGCACAACATCTTCCGCGTCTCGCACGATCTCGACCCGGTGACGATGGTGGGCCCCTACCCCTACGGCCACCTGAACGGCCAGCCGGAAGACCCGAACAACATGATGCTGGTGTCGCCCACCGGCCAGTTGCTGAGCGTGGCCAACCACGACATGACCGAGTACGTGCGAAGCGTCGGCGGCCTCGAGATGAACTGGCAGGCGGTGCGGGCACTCGGCGGCGCGGTCGAGCGCGACAACGCGGTGCTGGCACGCTGGCTGCTGCGCAGCTCCGACAACCCCGGCTGGCTGACGCAGACCGCCGCGCAGGGCCTGAGCTACCTGATGAAGGCCTTCTCGCACCTGCTGCGGCAGCTCGGCTTCGTGACGATCTCGGGCCTCACCGGCATCGACCTGTTCTGCGTGGTGCTGGCATCGAACATGACCAAGATCGCCGAGATGAACGCGCAGCTGATGGAGTGCATCCTGCAGGCCGCGCGCTGGGCGCGTGTGGTCGTCACCAGCGCGGCGCAGCTCACCGCGACGGTGATCCGCGCGATCCTGAACGCGATGTTCAGCGTGCTGCGCCCGATCGCGGTGAACGCGCTGCAGACCGTCGGCCGCGGCACGCCGCTGCCGCTGCTGCTCGGTGGCGCGTCGGCACTGGCCGGCGCCTTGATCGGTTGAAGGTCATGGACCGCGACGCCTTCGAGCACCTGTACCTGCACGCCCACACGCTGGCCGAGTTCGGCTTCATGCGCGCGATGGCGGGGCTGGCGAGTGCCGACGTCCCGGCGCTCGCGCCGGAACAGCTCGCCGAGAACGCGGCCGATGCGCAGCAGATGTTGAACCTCGACGCGGCAAGCTTCGACTGGTCGGCGCTCGACGGCGTGGCCGCCTTCGGTGCGGAGCCCGACGCGGCCGATGCGGCACCGGGTGCCCGCTACGACGGCCCGACCTTCACCGAGGCGCTGGCGATGGACGACGAGGTCGGCGGCGATGCGCTGCCCGAGCTGTCGAACTACCTCGAACGTGCGCATGCAGCGCGAACGTTGCTGGCCGGGCGCATCGCGCATTCATGGGCCACCGTGGACGCGCAGGCGCTGGAAGACGCGCTGGCCGCGCTGCCGGCCGGCTCGCCGGCACTCACCGGCCCATTGAATGCCGATCAGCTCGCGCCCTGGCTGGCGTTCTACGAACAACGCCACCCGGCGCTGGAGGCGCTGGTGCAGCAGATCCGCAGGCTTGAGCCGTTCTGACGCCGCAACCCGACCCCTGTGGCGTGCTGGTCACGCCGCGAGCGTGAACGAGAAGGTGGCGCCCTCCCCGGGCGCCGCCTCGGCCCAGATGCGCCCGCCGTGGCGTTCGACGATGCGCTTCACGATGGACAGGCCGACGCCGTTGCCCTCGAACTGGTCGGCCCGGTGCAGGCGCCGGAACGGCCCGAACAACTGCCCGGCCTGCGCGAGGTCGAAGCCGGTGCCGTTGTCGCGCACCCGGTAGACCGTGGCACCGTGCTCGCCGGCATGCGCATCGATCTCGATGCGGGCGCCGTCGCGCAGCCGCGTGAACTTGAACGCGTTCGACAGCAGGTTGACGAACACCTGGCGCAGCAGGCCGGCATCGCCGCGGGCGGGCGGCAGCTCGCCGATCCGCAGCTCGATCTGGCGCGGCGGCTGGTCGGCGCGCAGCTCGTCGACCACGCTGTGCACCAGCTGCGCCATGTCGACCGGCAACGGCTCGATGGCGCCGTGCCCGAAGCTCGACAGCCGCAGCAGGTCGTCGACCAGGTGCTGCATGCGGTCGACGCTGAGGCCCATCGCGCGCATCAGGCGCTGCGTTTCTTCCGGCAGCCCCGGGCCATGCCGCTCCAGCAGCAGCTTCGACAGGCCCCCCAACGAGCGCAGCGGCGCGCGCAGGTCGTGCGACACCGAATGGTTGAAGGCGGCCAGCTCGCCGTTCGCCGCCGCCAGGTCGCGGTTGGCGGTCTCCAGCGCGGCGGCATGCTCCTGCAGGCTGCGCTGCAGCGCGGCATTGGACAGCAGCAGTTCGCGCACCTGCAGGCCGCGCGCGATCGCCGGCAGGATGGCGTCGAGCCGGAACGGCTTGACGATGAAGTCGAGCGCGCCCGCCTTCATCGCCTCCACCGCATTGGCGATGCTGGCCTCGCCGGTCATCACGATGCCGACCAGGCAGGGGTCGACCTGGCGCGCCGCCCGCAGCAGGTCGGGCCCCAGCATGCGCGGCAGGTGCAGGTCGACCAGCAGCAGGTCGCAACGCTGGGTCCGCAGCGCCTGCAGCGCCGAGTCGGCATCGCCGAAGCCCTGGGTCTCGAAGCCTTCGATGGCCAGCGTGCTGCACAGCGCCTGCGTCAGCGCGGCTTCATCGTCGACGATGAAGATGCGGGGCGGCAGCGTGTCGGGTGGATTCATGTCGCTCCTTCGGGCGCCTGCGGCAGCGGGTCGAGCGGGGCGCCCAGGCGGGCCAGCGTGTCGCGCAGGTCATCGAGCAGCGGCGGCTTGGGCAGCACGGCATCGACGTTCTCGGGCAGCTCGCCGGCCTCGGACAGCCGCTGGCCCCAGCCGGTCAGCAGCACGACCGGCGTGCGCGGCGACCGCGCCTTGATGACCGCCGCCACCCGCCGGCCGTCGACGTGCGGCATGCCCAGGTCGGTGATCACCAGGTCGAAGGGCGGTGCCGCGGCGGCGAAGGCCTCGATGCCGGCCTGTCCGCCGTGCGCGGGCGTGACCGCATGGCCATCGATCTGCAGCAGGTCGCTCAGCGTGCGCAGCACCAGCGGATCATCGTCGATCACCAGCAGGCGCCGCGGCGGCACCGGCGGCCGCACGCGCAGCTTCGCAGCCACGGCCGCGCGGGCGACGGCCGGCAACGGGAACGACAGCACGAAGCGGCTGCCCTGCCCCGGCGTGCTGTCGATCCGCACCTCGGCATCGTGGCGCTTGGCGGTGCCGTAGACCATGGCCAGGCCGAGGCCGCTGCCGCGCTCGCCCTTGGTCGTGAAGAAGGGTTCGAGGCAGCGGCGCCGCGTCTCGTCGTCCATGCCGATGCCGGTGTCGACCACCTCGAGCCGCACCGGGCGCGCGCCGTCGGGGGCGAGCGTGGTGCGCAGCGTCAGGTCGCCGCCCTGCGGCATCGCATCGACCGCGTTGAACACCAGGTTCACCAGCGCCTCGCGGATCTCGCTCTCGATGCCCATCACGTCCGGCAGCGCGGGCGCGGCGTCGACCTGCAGCCGGATCACGATGCCGCGCTGCAGCGCCATGTCGCTCCAGCGTGCGCGCGTCATCTCGGCCGCCTGCTGCGCCACCGCGTTCAGCGACATCGGCTGCAGCACGGCCTGCGCCTCGCGGCGGCGCGAGAAATCGTTCATGCGGCCGACGGTGGCGGCCACGTCGTCGATCGCGCGCTGGATATTCTCGAGCTGCAGGCGTGCGCGCGAACTGAGGCCGGGCTCGCGCTCGAGCAGCGACTGCGTGTACAGCGACGCCGGCGACAAGGCGTTGTTGATGTCGTGCGCGACGCCGCTGGCCATCTGGCCCAGCGCGCGCAGCCGCTCCTGCTGCAGCGAGGCCTGCTGCGTCTGCTGGAGTTCCTCGTAGGCCAGGCGCAGCTCGGCATGCAGGCGCGCCTGCTGTGCCGCCAGCGCGACATGGGCGGTCAGCTGGCGCAGGAACTCGCACTCGACGCTGCTGAACGATTCGCGCGACACGCGCGCCGCCACCAGCACGCCGAACACGCCGGACTCGGCCTGCAGCGGCGCCACCACCATGGCGTGCAGGCCGCCGCGCGCCAACCGGCGCGGGAACGGCGCATCGACCGCGGCGAGGTCGGGTTCGTAGACCAGCTGGCCGCGCACGCAACGCGCCAGGCCGTTCGCATCGATCTGGAAGCTGGCGTTCTCCTGCAACGCGATCTCCATCGCCAGCGCGGCGCTGTGCACACCGACGCGGACCACGGTGAGCGTCTGCGTCGGCGCGTCGTAGTTGCACAGGCAGCTGAAGTCGAGCGGCATGCGCTCTTCGAGGCTGCGCACCACCACCTGGTAGATGCTTTGCAGGTCCTGCCGCTCGCCGATGGCGCGGGTGATCTGGTCGAGCAGGCTCAGCCGCTCGAGCTGGGCCTGCAGGCGCCGCTGCACCGCGTTGCGCTCGCCGATGTCGCGCGCGATCTTCGAGGCGCCGACGATGCGGCCCTGCGCGTCGCGGATCGGCGAGATCGTGACCGACACCTCGATCGGCCGGCCGCTCGCGTGGCGGCGCACGGTCTCGAAGTGCTCGACGCTCTCGCCGCGCAGGATGCGGGCGAGGATCTGACGCTCCTCGTCCAGGCGATCGGGCGGCATCAGCCGCTGGATCGGCTGGCCGACCATCTCGGCGGCGCGGTAGCCGAACAGGCGCTCCGCGCCGGTGTTCCAGCTGGTGACGATGCCGTCCAGCGTCTTGCCGACGATGGCGTCGTCGGTGCCGTCGACGATGGCGGCCAGCCGCAGCCGCAGCCCGTCGAGGCGCTCGCGCTCGAGCACCTGCTCGTGCAGCTCGGCGGTGGTGCGCTCCAGCTGCGCAGTGCGGTCCGCGACGCGCTGCTCGAGCTCATCGTGCGAATGCTGCAACGCGGCGGCCTGGGTCTCGATGCGCAGCGCCATCGCATTGAACGATTCGCCCAGCTCGCCGAGCTCGTCGTTGCGTCCCCCCGCGACCCGCGCCTGCGCATCGCCCGCGGCCAGCCGGCGCGTCGCGTCGGTGAGGTCGCGGATCGGGCGTGCCAGGCGGGACGCGAACCACAGCCCGGCCAGCAGCGCGCCCGCCAGGATCGGCGTCGCCAGCATCCATTGGGCACGGCGCGCCTGCGCGATGCGCGCATCGAGCACCGCCTGCGGCACCATGTAGAACGCGGTCCACGGCACCGTCTCGAGCCGCCGGGCCACGCCGTAGTTGCGCGCCTGGTTGACCGGCGCGAACCCCTCGAACATGGCCGTGTCGGGCGCCGCGGCCCGCGCGCGCTCGAACTGCTGCGGAAACGGCCGCACGTCGGTGAGCAGTTCGCGCGTGCGCGGCCCGAAACGGCGTTCGGCCACCATGCGCTCGATGGTGGCGGGCTCCAGGGCACCCGCCGGATGGAACACGATGTCCTGCGTGTACGAATGGGCGATGCGAACGCCGTCGCGATCGAACATCACCGCGAAGCTGCCCTGGCCGGCCAGGTGGTTGGACGCGGCAACCCGGTCCCACAACGCCGCGGCCCGCACCGCGAGCAGGGCCACGCAGTTGCTGCCGCCCGGCGGCCCCGCGACCGGCACGGCATAGGCAATGTTGGGGATGCCGTCGGGTTGCGCCAGCGAGACATACACCTCGGAGATCACGCTGCGGCCCGCCAGCGCTTCACGCACGTGGGGGCGGAAGGACAGGTCGGTGCCGTTGATCGATGGCCGCGTGGCGGCGAGCACCACGCCGTGCGCATCGATCACGGCCACGGCGCCGATGGCCGGATCGCTGGCCGGAAACGCCGCGAGCAGGCCGGCGATCTCGGTGCGCCGCGCGGCGAGTTCGGCCGGCCCGGCAGCGCACAGCGCGAGCGTCGGCGGGAACTGCGCCAGGCGCTGCACCGAGCGCTGGTGCCCGCGGTGGAAGCTGTCGAGGTCGCGCACCAGCTCGGCGGCACGCGCCTGCAGCAGGTCGGCGGTGGCGTCGCGCAGCTGCGCCTCGGTGCGGTTCAGCTCGATGACGGCGGCCAGCGCCAGCGGCAGCATCGCCACGCCGATCAGCAGGGCGGCCATGCGGCTGCGCAGTGTCCAGCGTGGCGCACCGCCCGCGGGTCTGCCTTCAGGTACTGCCTTCGGATACACCGGTGCTGCCATCGGGGCCCCTCCGTGCCGGGACCGATGGTGAGCCGAAGCGGCGGCCCTGGCAAGACGGGTGAAGCCCGCCCCGCGGCCCGGTCAGTACATGTCGCCGCCCCCGCCGCCGCTGCCCGGCGCGAGGTTCTCGAACTTCGTGAGCGGCTTCAGGAACGCGAGCTTCACCGTCCCGGTCGGGCCGTTCCGTTGCTTGCCGATGATGATCTCGGCGACGCCCGGCTCCTTGCTCTCGTCCTTGGTGTAGTAGTCGTCGCGGTAGATGAACATGATGACGTCTGCATCCTGCTCGATCGCGCCCGATTCGCGCAAGTCGCTCATCATCGGCCGCTTGTCGGTGCGGGTCTCGACGCTTCGGTTCAGCTGCGACAGCGCGATCACCGGGCACTTCAATTCCTTGGCCAGCGATTTCAATCCGCGCGAGATCTCGCCGATCACGGTGGCGCGGTTTTCTTCGCTGCCGCCGCCGCTGCCGCTCATCAGCTGCAGGTAGTCGACGACGATCAGGCCGAGCTGCCCGCACTGGCGCGCCTGGCGCCGCGCACGGGCGCGCAACTCGCTGGGCGACAGCGCAGAGCCTTCGTCGATGAAGACCGCGGCCTTGCCGAGCTTCTCGACCGCCTCCGACAGGCGGCCCCATTCGTCGTCGCGCAGCTTGCCGGTGCGCAGGTTGCTCTGGTCGATGCGGCCGAGCGAGCCGACCATCCGCAATGCGAGCTGCGCCGCGCCCATTTCCATCGAGAACACGACGACCGGCAGGCCTTCGTTCACCGCGACGTTCTCGGCGATGTTCAATGCGAAGGCCGTTTTCCCCATTGACGGTCTGGCAGCCAGCACGATCAGGTCGCCCGGCTGCAGCCCGGCGGTCATGCGGTCCATGTCGAAGAAGCCGGTGCGCACGCCGGTCACTTCCTCGGCGCCGTTCTCGTGCAGCTCGTTGACGCGGTCGATCAGCTGCACCACCAGCGTGTCCATGCTGATGAAGCCCTGCCGCGAGCGCGAGCCTTCTTCGCCGATCTTGAAGATCTTGCTTTCGGATTCGTCGAGGATCTGCGAGACCGGCCGGCCCTGCGGGTTGAAGGCCGCGGTCGCGATCTCGTCGCTGACCGCCACCAGCTTGCGCAGCACCGCGCGCTCGCGGACGATCTCGGCATAGCGGCGCAGGTTGGCCGCGCTCGGCACGCTCTGCGCGAGCGCGTTCAGGTAGGTCAGCCCGCCGCAGTCGGCCGCCTTGCCCAGGCCTTGCAGCTGCTCGAACACGGTGATCACGTCGGCCGGCTTCGAGCCGTTGATCAGCCCGCCGATCGCCGCGTAGATCAGCTTGTGCTCGTAGCGGTAGAAGTCGGTGTCCTGCAGCAGGTCGCCGCAGCGGTCCCAGGCGCTGTTGTCGAGCAGCAGCCCGCCGATGACGCTCTGCTCGGCCTCGATCGAATGCGGTGGCACGCGCAGCCGCGCGACCTCGTCGTCACCATGGCCGTGGGCATCCGACCCGAACTGCGGAGGGAGATTGAATACGGTGGACATCGGTCGATCCTAAGCGCTCGGAACGCGGCGGCCTGTGGACAAGGCTGTGGACTTCCGGTGAGGAAGCTGCGGAAAAGATGTAAGGGTCCGCGCCAAAAGAAAAAGGCCGGCGGAGCCGGCCTTTCTGTCGCGGGGAAGCGAAACCTCAGTCGGTTTCGCCCACCACCACCACCTTGACGTCGACGATGACGTCGGTGTGCGGCGCCACCGAGACGATGTGCTCGCCAACCGTCTTCAGCGGACCGTTGGGCAGGCGAACCTGCGCCTTGGCGATCTTGAAGTCGATGCGCGTCAGCGCTTCGGCGATGTCGTTGTTGGTCACCGAGCCGAACAACCGGCCATCCACACCCGCCTTTTGCGTGATGTGAACGGTGCGGCCGCTCATCTTGTCGCCCAGCGCTTGCGCGGTGGCGAGCTTGTCGGCAGCGGCCTTTTCGAGTTCGGCGCGCTTGGCTTCGAATTCCTTGATCGCGACCGGCGTCGCACGGCGTGCGGACTTGGTCGGGATCAGGAAGTTGCGTGCATAACCGTCCTTGACCTTGACGACGTCGCCGAGGTTTCCGAGGTTGCCCACTTTTTCGAGCAGGATCACTTGCATGGTGTGGCTCCTCAGACCTTGTGCTGGTCGCTGTACGGCAGCATCGCCAGGAAGCGCGCGCGCTTGATGGCGGTGGTCAGCTGACGCTGGAAGAACGCGCGCGTGCCGGTCAGGCGTGCGGGCGTGATCTTGCCGTTCTCACCGATGAAATCGCGCAAGGTGTCGATGTCCTTGTAGTCGATTTCCTTGACGCCGGTGACCGTGAAGCGGCAGAAGCGCTTGCGGCGGAACAGCAGGGATTGTTGGTTGCGCTTGGGCTTGCGGTCCTTCGAGAACCGACCTTTACCACGTGGCGGGGGCATATTTTCACCTCTCTTGAATATCAGATCCGGACAAACAGGTTGAGCACGGGGCTCACTCGAATTCGGTCACATGGAACAGCGTGCCGCGACCGCTGCGCATTGCTGAAAGAAAGCCGGCGAAGGTGCCTGTGCTTCCGATCGGCAGTGCCTGCAGGCGCCGTGTGATGTCACCGATGGCCACGGCCCGGATCTCCAGGGAGACTCGGCGGACCTGACCGGATTCGCTGACCTGCGATTCGTGCTTGAGGCTCAAATCGAAGGCCGGCAGCCCGGCCGGTGTGTATCTCACGGCACCCCGCTCCACCACTTGCGCCGCCAGAACCAATCGGTTCATGCAACGCCGGGGTGACAGCCGCGGGACCTCACCGTTCTCAGGCTGCAGTTTCCTGCGGTGCCTTGCGGGACTCTTCCTTCTCGACGGCCTTCATCATCACCGAAGGACCGCTGTCGGCCTGGGGCCGCACGACGGTCAGGTGACGCAGAACGGCGTCATTGAAGCGGAAGCCCGTTTCCAGCTCGCCGAGGACTTCCTTGCTGCATTCGATGTTGATGCAGAGGTAGTGGGCCTTGGCCAGCTTCTGGATCAGGTAAGCCATCTGGCGACGGCCCCAATCTTCCACACGGTGGACCTTGCCGCCGCCGGCGGTGATCACACCCTTGTAACGCTCCAGCATGGCCGGAACCTGTTCGCTCTGATCCGGATGGATGAGCAAGATGATTTCGTAGTGACGCATTGAAACTCCTTTTGGATTTGCATCCGCCGCCTTCTTCAATCAAGTGAAGTGAAGGCCTTGGACACGGAACCACCCCAAGCGTCGTCTGGGTGTGGCAAGGCGAACCCGGGATTCTACTCAGAAATAAGGTGAGTGGACATTTTTCTGTCAGGGTGCTCTCAAGTGCTCGAGGAAGGCCCGCGTCTGCGGCCCCGGTGCCGGGCCCAGCAGGCTGCCGATCACCGTCGCCGCAAACCCCGCCGGCACGCCGAACACCCCCGCCGAGATCGGCTGGATGCCGAACCACAGCTGCCCCGGCACCTGCACGCCCAGCAGCCCGCGCATCCACGGCTCGTTGAGCGCCATGTAGTACAGCGTCACCGACAGCCCGACCAGCATGCCCAGCACCGCGCCCTGGCGGTTGGCGCGCTGCCAGAACACGCCCAGCACCAGCGCCGGGAAGAAGGCCGAGGCCGCGAACGAGAACGCCGCCGACACCAGGAAGACGATGTCGGCCGGCTTCTGCGTCGCGAGCGCGGCCGCCGCCAGCGCGACCAGCAGCAGCATCACCTTCGACAGCATCACCCGCAGCCCGCCGGTGGCCTTCGGGTCGAGCGTGCGGTAGTAGACGTCGTGCGACAGCGCGCTCGAGATCGTAAGCAGCAGCCCGTCGGCGGTCGACAGCGCCGCCGCCAGCCCCCCGGCCGCCACCATGCCCGAGACGACGTAGGGCAGCCCGGCGATCTCGGGCGTGGCCAGCACGATGATGTCGGCGCCGATGCGGATCTCGCCCAGCTGCAGCACGCCGTCGCGGTTGATGTCGGTGACCGACAGCAGCGTCGGGTCGACCTTGGCCCAGTTCGCGATCCAGGCCGGCAGCTGCTCGAACGGCGTGCCGACCAGCGAGGTGAACAGCTCGTACTTCACCAGCACCGCCAGCGCCGGGGCCGACAGGTACAGCAGCAGGATGAAGAACAGCGACCAGGTGACCGACTGGCGCGCCTGCCGCACCGACGGCGTCGTGTAGCAGCGCACCAGGATGTGCGGCAACGCGGCGGTGCCAAGCATCAGGCAGAACACCAGCGCGATGAAGTTGCGCCGGGACTCGTCGAAGGCCTGGCGCTCGGCCGGCGTGCCGTCGGGGTCGCCCGCGAACGGCGTGCCGTGCGGCGGCATGCCACCGAGCGGACGCGCCCTCGCCTCGTTGGCGGCCTGCGACTGCGTCCACGCGACGCGCGCCGCGGCCTCGTCGGCTGGCAGCGACAGCATCCGCTTCTCGGCCGATTGCAGCTCGGCCAGCGAGGCCCCGGCCTGGCGCAGCTCGGCCAGCTGGCGGCGCGCGTCGGCACGCTCCGCTGCGAGCGAGCCGGCCACGTCGCGCAGGCGCGCCGCATCGGCATCGGCGCGCGCCTTGTACAGCGCGATCACCTCCAGCTCGCGCGGGTCCTGCGCCAGCGCCTTCTCGCGCTCGGTCAGCTTCTGCAGCTGGGCACCGTAGATCGCCTGCGGCACCGGCACGCCGGTCTGCTTGACCGACAGCCACACCACCGGCACCAGGTAGGCCACCAGCAGCACGATGTACTGCGCCACCTGCGTCCAGGTGATCGCGCGCATGCCGCCGAGGAAGGAGCACACCAGCACGCCGCCCAGCCCGAGGAAGATGCCGACCTCGAAGGCGACGCCGGTCAGCCGCGTGGTGATCAGGCCGACGCCGTAGATCTGCGCCACCACGTAGGTGAACGAGCACAGGATGGCAGCCGCCGCGCCGATCAACCGCGGCGCATGGCCGCCGTAGCGCGCGCCGAGGAAATCGGGGATCGTGAACTCGCCGAACTTGCGCAGGTACGGCGCGAGCAGCAGCGCCACCAGGCAAAAGCCTCCGGTCCAGCCCATGATGAACGCGAGGCCGCCGTAGCCCTGCAGGTACATCGTGCCGGCCAGGCTGATGAAGGAGGCGGCCGACATCCAGTCGGCCGCGGTCGCCATGCCGTTGTAGACCGCCGGCACGCGCCGGCCGGCCACGTAGTACTCGAGCGCATCGGTGGTGCGGCAGATGATGCCGATGCCGGCGTACAGCGCCACGGTGGCCAGCAGAAAGGTGACGCCGATCCAGCGCTTGGGCAGCCCGGCCTGCTCGGCCGCGGCCAGCGCCGCGATGAACACGAGCAGGCCCACGGTGTAGAGCCCGTAGACCTTGTTGAGCCGGCGAAGGAAGCGGCGCTGCTCGCCGGGGTCACTCATGGCCGGAATGGTCGCCGCCCGGCTGCGCGGCGTCCATCCGGTTCATCACCCACGCGTAGGCGCCGATGATCGCGAGGAACACCAGCAAGGCGCCCTGCGCGCCGACCCAGAAACTGAACGGCCAGCCGAAGAACACGAAGCCCAGGTCGCGCGCGAACCACGCGACGCCGAAGCCGACCGCGAACCACACCGCCAGCAGGCCGGCGACGATGCGCCGGTTGCGGCGCCAGTAGGCGGTGGGTTCGACCGGCGTCACATCACGCTCAACGTTTGGCCAGGCGCTGCCACGTCTCGACGACGGTATCGGGGTTCAGCGAGATCGACACGATGCCCTCCTGCGCCAGCCAGTCGGCGAAGTCGGGGTGGTCGCTCGGCCCCTGGCCGCAGATGCCGATGTACTTGCCGACCGCGCGACAGGCCGCGATCGCGCGCGAGATCAGCGCCTTCACAGCGGGGTCACGCTCGTCGAAATCGCGCGCCAGCAGCTCCAGGCCCGAATCGCGGTCAAGCCCCAGCGTGAGCTGCGTCAAATCGTTCGAGCCGATCGACATGCCGTCGAAGTGCTCGAGGAACTGGTCGGCGAGGATCGCGTTGCTCGGCACCTCGCACATCATGATGATGCGCAGCCCGTCCTGCCCGCCGGCCGAGGCCCGCTTCAGGCCGTGCTCGGCCAGCATCTCGACGACCCGCTTCGCCTGCCCGACGGTGCGCACGAAGGGCACCATGATCTCGACGTTGTCGAGCCCCATGTCGCTGCGCACGCGCTTGAGCGCCTCGCACTCCATCGCGAAGGCCTCGCCGAAGCTCTCGCTGACGTAGCGCGACGCGCCGCGGAAACCGAGCATCGGGTTCTCTTCTTCCGGCTCGTAGCGCGAACCGCCGATCAGCTTGCGGTACTCGTTGCTCTTGAAGTCGCTCAGCCGCACGATCACCGGCTTGGGCCAGAACGCGGCCGCGATGGTGGCCACGCCCTCGACCAGCTTGTCGACGTAGAACGCGCGCGGCGAGGCATGCCCGCGCGCCACCGACTCGACCGCCTTCTTCAGGTCGAGGTCGATGTTCGGGTAGTCGAGGATCGCCTTCGGGTGCACGCCGATGTTGTTGTTGATGATGAACTCGAGCCGCGCCAAGCCGACGCCGCTGTTCGGCATCTGCGCGAAGTCGAACGCCAGCTGCGGGTTGCCGACGTTCATCATGATCTTGATCGGGCAGTACGGCAGCTCGCCGCGCTGCACCTCGCTGATCTCGGTGTCGAGCAGGCCCTCGTAGATGAAGCCGGTGTCGCCCTCGGAGCAGGCCACCGTGACGAGCGCGCCGTCCTTCAGCGTCTCGGTCGCGTCGCCGCAGCCGACCACCGCCGGGATGCCCAGCTCGCGCGCGATGATCGCCGCGTGGCAGGTGCGCCCGCCGCGGTTCGTGACGATCGCGCTTGCGCGCTTCATCACCGGCTCCCAGTTCGGGTCGGTCATGTCGGTGACGAGCACGTCGCCGGCCTGCACGGTGTCCATGTCGGCCAGGCTGTGCACGATGCGCACCGGGCCGGTGCCGATCTTCTGGCCGATCGCGCGGCCTTCGGCCAGCACGGTGCCGCTGCCTTTCAGCTTGTAGCGCTGCTCGGCCTTGCCCTTCGACTGGCTCTTCACCGTCTCCGGGCGCGCCTGCAGGATGTAGAGCTTGCCGTCGGCGCCGTCCTTGCCCCATTCGATGTCCATCGGGCGGCCGTAGTGCTGCTCGATGATCAGCGCATAGCGGGCCAGGTCGGCCACGTCGGCGTCGCTGAGCGAATAGCGGTTGCGCTGCTCGGTGGCGGTGTCGATCGTCTTGACGAGCTTGCCGGATGCTGCCTTCTCGGCCGGCGTCGAAAACTCCATCTTGATCAGCTTGGAGCCGAGGTTGCGGCGGATGATGGCCTGCTTGCCGTTTTTCAGCGCCGGCTTGTGCACGTAGAACTCGTCCGGGTTCACGGCGCCCTGCACCACCGTCTCGCCCAGGCCGTAGCTGGAGGTGATGAAGACGACGTCGGCGAAGCCGCTCTCGGTGTCGATCGTGAACATCACGCCGGCCGCGCCGAGGTCGGAGCGCACCATGCGCTGCACGCCGGCCGACAACGCCACGTCGGCGTGCGCGAAGCCCTTGTGCACGCGGTAGCTGATCGCGCGGTCGTTGTAGAGGCTCGCGAACACCTCCTTCATCTTGTGCAGCACCTCGTCGATGCCGATCACGTTGAGGAAGGTCTCCTGCTGGCCGGCGAAGCTGGCGTCGGGCAGGTCTTCGGCGGTGGCCGACGAGCGCACGGCGAACGACGCGCCCGGGTGGTCGGCCGTCAGCCGCGCGAATTCGGCGCGGAGGGCGGTCTCCAGCTCGGGCGGGAACGGCGTGGCCTCGATCCAGGCGCGGATCTGCGCGCCGGCCTCGGCCAGCGCCTTCACGTCATCGGTGTTGAGGGTGGAAAGTCGATCCTGGATGCGCGCGGCGAGGCCGTTGTGCGCGAGAAACTGTCGGAACGCGTGGGCCGTGGTGGCAAAACCGCCGGGCACCCGCACGCCCGAGGCCGCCAGCTGGCTGATCATTTCGCCGAGGGAGGCGTTCTTGCCGCCGACCGCCTCGACGTCGGTCATTCTCAGATGTTCAAACGGTGCGACCAGGGCGGTCGCCAGGTTCGGAAGTGACATGGGAAAGCTCCGTGATGTTGAGAAACCGGTGCTTCCCGCCCTGACCGCGAACCCGAGCAATGCTCCGAGGGCTCCAGCAGGCGACGCGCGGTCCAGCGCTTGGGGTGTTCGAATGGGGGCATGGACCGGAGGGGCGTTGGGGGCGATTTGGAAGGTTGGGGGCGATTTTACGGGCCTTCCTGCCTATCATCGATGCCTCAACGCCCCCCTGTTCACATGGCCAATCGCACTGTCTACTTCGTTTCCGACGGCACCGGGATCACGGCCGAGACCTTCGGCAACTCGATCCTGGCCCAGTTCGCGATCAAGCCGCGGCACGTGCGGCGCCCGTTCATCGACTCCGAGGACAAGCTGCACCAGGTGGTGCGCGAGATCAACCATTCGTTCGATGTCGAGGGCCGCCGGCCGATCGTGTTCGTGACGCTGGTGAACCGCGAGATCCTGAACATCCTGAAGGCGAACAGCCGCGGCATGGTGCTGGACATGTTCAACACCTTCATCGAACCTCTGGAGGCGGAGTTCGAGATGACCTCGAACCACCGGGTGGGCCGCTTCCCGGACATCTCGAAGAGCCAGGAGTACACCGACCGCATCGAGGCAATCAACTTCTCGCTGGCGCACGACGACGGGCAATCGTCGAAGAACCTGGCCGAGGCCGACGTGATCCTGGTCGGCGTGAGCCGCAGCGGCAAGACGCCGACCTCGCTTTACCTGGCGATGCAGCATGGCATCAAGGCGGCCAACTACCCGCTGATCCCGGAAGATTTCGATCGCCAGGTGCTGCCGACGGGGCTGGCGCCGCACCGGCGCAAGTGCTTCGGGTTGACGATCGCGCCGGAGCGGCTGGCCGAGATCCGGCACGAGCGGCGGCCGAACAGCCCGTATTCCAGCATCGAGAACTGCCGGCACGAGGTGTCCGAGGCCGAGGCGATGATGCGGCGCGAGAGCATCGCGTGGCTGTCGTCGACGCACAAGTCGATCGAGGAGATCGCGACGACGATTCTTCGGGATATTCGGCCGGATCGATTGATGTATTGAGTTGCGCGCCGGTTGCTGCGTGGCGCGGCGGGTGGCGGGAGGGGCTGGGGGCTCATGCTGGAGCGGTCGGCCCAGGGGCCGACTCCACGAAGAAGATCGGCTTCGGGGGTGCATCGGCAAACTCCCTCCACTCACTTCGTTCGTTGTGGTCAAACAGTGCCGATGAGTCGGTCTACGAAGCAC